>NZ_JBPAOH010000137.1:0-21338 GCF_050875635.1 Tolypothrix sp. VBCCA 56010 | reverse complement strand
GTCGGGGTGTTGTCCGCAAGGAGTTGGGAGATAAGCAGGGGGCAATTGCTGATTACAATACTGCCATCAAGATTAATCCTAACTTAGCTAATGCCTACTACGGCAGGGGTCTTGTCCGCAACGAATTGGGAGATAAGCAGGGGGCAATTGCTGATTACAATACTGCCATCAAGATTAATCCTAACTTAGCCTATGCCTACGGCAACCGGGGTGTTGTCCGCGACGAATTGGGAGATAAGCAGGGGGCAATTGCTGATTACAATACTGCCATCAAGATTAATCCTAACTATGCCAATGCCTACTACAACCGGGGTGTTACCCGTGCTGATTTGGGAGATAAGCAGGGGGGAATTGCTGATTTGCAAAAAGCTGCTGAACTGTCTCGACAACAAAGAAATACAGCGTTGTACCAAAAAGCGTTGGAGTTGATTAGAGTGATTCAGCAGTAGGTTGTGAGGGGAGAGTGGAGTGAGGGAATGTCTTAAGCAAAAAAATCTGTTATCAAATTGAAGACCATATTTGTTGAATGCTTCTTTTTGCGGCATCTTCCTCAAAGTTCCAGGTTTTCTTGGGATGAATGCCAGAACCGAGCAATACTGCAAAGCTTTTTATCTTCTTCGACTCGATACACAATTCGGTATGGCTTGAGAATTACTTGCCGAATATCAGAACTGTTGAATTCCGGCACTATCTGACCTTTAAATGGAAACTGACCTAGTTCCTTGGTTTTGTTGAGCAGATTTTGCCCTACCTTTCTGGCTGCTTCTGGATTGTTTAATGCTATATACCGAACAATCGCTTCCAAATCTCCAACTGCTTTTAAAGACAATATTACGTTGTAGTCCATTCTGCCATCATTTGCTCTACAGACTCAACAGATATGCCCTGTCCTTGATCGATCTCGTCTAAACCTTCTTTAACAGCTGCAATAAACTCAATCTCCCGCAGAATTTCGCGTAAAGATACGGTGGCAGGTAAACGCTTTACAAGTTCAAGCACTGCTTCTTTGTCACTCATTACAAATCACAGCTTGTTTAGGTGGACATGAATATTATACGCCAAGCTTCATTTTTCAAGTAGCTGGGCATAGACATCATCCTCAGTATTATCCCACACTGCATTAAGTGAAACTTGGCTAGTTTTAACCCAGAAATCAGCTTCATCATCAGGTAGAAGTAGGGGCACAGCAATGCTGTGCCCCTACTCTGCTGACTCCAATAATTCTATTTTTCCTTGTCGAACAGTAGCCCAGAGGGTTTTTAGCATTTTTACTTTGTATTAACAGCAATATACTATATTTTATCTTCGTGGACTTATCGGAAGAACTAGGTTGATAATTTTGCATTACCTATATCGTGTCGCAGATAGCATCTTCTTCGCTATAACCTTTCAATAATTGCTCGGTAGCAAGACGATGCCACGCTTTATCATCATCTTCGTCTTCGCTCGACTCATCGACTAAAATAATTACTTTAACTTGCTGATTATGCGGTAACTGCTGCAAAACCGCATCGGGTAGTTCAATTTTACCTTCGGTAGTTATTTGGGCTGGAAACTCGTATGCTTTCATAGTTGAAAAAGCTAAAAGAAATTGAGGAGGAACAATGAACCATCGCTACAGCATGGTAATCCAATGGTCAGATGAGGATAATTGCTACTTGGTACATTTACCTGAATTTTCTTGGCAGCAATTTCATACTCATGGCAAAACTTACGAAGAAGCTGCAAAACACGGACAGGAAGTAATTGAATCTCTGATTGAATGGTATCACGAGCAGGGTAAGCTTTTGCCAGATGCGTTGGCGTAGCCTCTCCTACGGAGAATCGCTTTACCTGAGAAAGCTTTAAAAGTAGCGTAAATGCTTTTGAGCAGATGTGCGTTCTTTGAAAGTATCACCACTAGATTTGGTTATTTGCTGTCAGCTAATCCTAACCAGTTAAAGGAGCGATCGCATTTGAGTTGTAGTGCTAGCAAAAAAGCGATCGCAATTTTTGGTCTTGGTAACGATAAGCGATCGCACCTTTGATTGATAACATCCAGCTATCATTTTGAGGAAATAGCTATAATTCCTACAAAATCTTTATTTTTCTGCTTTGTCACCTCATGGACACAAAAATTTCCGATGAAGGGCAAGTAATTATTCCTGAAACATTGCGAAAGGCTCATGGCTGGGAAGTTGGTCAGGAACTAATTATTATTGAGATGGGTGATGGTATTCTTTTGAAGCCGAAGAAATCTTTTCCCGAAACTACTTTGGATAATGTTGCAGGATGCCTGAAATATCAAGGTACACCAAAAACTATTGAAGACATGGATAATGCCATTCGTCAAGGTGTAGAGGAGTCATGGCATGGTCGCAGTTGATACTAATATTATTGTACGGCTGTTGACCCAAGATGATGAAATACAGTACCAAAAGAGTCTAGATTTCAAAAACGATAGTGTTTTTATACCAATACGGTTATTCTCGAAACTGAATGGGTGTTAAGGTTTGCCTATAAGTTTAAACCTGAAGAAATATGTGCAGCGTTGCGAAAGCTTTTTGGTTTACCCAATGTTCATCTGACAAATACAAGTTTGATTGCTCAGGTGCTGCAATGGCATGAGGCTGGCTTAGATTTTGCGGATGCTTTTCATTTAGCCCAAAGTCAACATCATACTCAATTCTACACTTTTGATGATAAATTTGTGAAAAGAGCTAAAGCACTAACGACATGTGAAGTCAAAAAACCTTGAGGTGAATGTAGGCGATCGCAATCTCTGCTTCTATAATAGTCAGTGGTGAAATGCAGCGATCGCTTTTTTGATTACAACTACGGCTTTACCTGAGAAAGCCTTAAAAGTCGCGGAAATGCAAATGAGAAGATGTGCGTTGATTGAAAGTTTCAGCAGTAAATTTGGTTATTTGCTGTCAGGGAATCGTAACCAGTCTCTAAGCGATCGCTTTGCCTGGGAAGTGGAGAGTTGAGAAAATTAGGAAAGCAACATCTACCTTATTATCCTTCGTTTCTCAGTTTCTCTCATTGCTAAATCAAATCTGACTCAATTAACTCAGCCATTTTCATCAAAGCCTTTAAAGTTCCAATTTTCAGGTCTTTATTTTTATGAACTGGTATCGAAATAATTTGATTTGTTACAGGATTTTCGTAAATGTGATGGCTAAGAGTAACTCTCTGTCAAATCCAGCCTTTTTGTTCGACAATCTTACACAGTCGCTTACCAGATACAGATTTCATACCGCGATTTCGACAACTTGATCGCTTTGCCCTAGTTTGTGACTGGAAGAAGCAACTTCAAGCCATCCTTCAATTGCATCTTTCAAGTTAGCTGATACCTCCTCTATCGTATCACCTTCGGTAATGCAACCGGGAAGAGCAGGAACTTCTGCCCAGTAACCACCTTCTTCGGCTGGATGGATAATTGCTTTTATGTTCATGATGCTGTCTGTTGTCTTTACTTTTAGTCAAGTTTGCTGTCAGATATGAGCGATAAATCGCTCACTACGAACTAAGATTTTATTTCATATTTAATTATATCTACCTATTTATAAGCAGTAAATAGTTGTTCGGCAATTAAAACTAATTCTGGAAATGTTCGCGATAATATTTTATCTTGTCCTCGAAATGCGTTAACTTGATATTCTTTATTTTCATCAAGTAAATAAACAAAAACTGTCGGCACTTTCGGATTACCTAAATAGTTGCGACTATGAAAATAACAGCTGTCGTTACCAACGTTAAAGCTTTGGTTATGAATGCAGAAGTTGTCGTGACCAAAACTAATCGCTTTGTTATGAACGTTGAAGCTGTCGTTATTTATAAGGTTCAGATTCCCGACTTGAAGGAAAAATCAGAGAAATTACTAGGTTTTGGGACTTTATAAAGTTTCAAAACGCACAAAAAATCCTTAATTATGCTGATTGAGAATGCAGGTTTTGTAGGGCAAGCTAGCTGTATAATCTTTTTATCGGAGTATACTTATGTCTCGGAAAAAACGTACATCGCCCTTTTTGCAAAAAGCTGAGTTAAGAGCTGCTGGATTAAAAGCGATCGATCCAAGTTTGGATTTTGGCGATGCTCGGAGCTTGCAAAATATGACACAATTAATTGAGCAGTTACGAACAAAAATTGATGCTTATAACACGGCTCTATGTGTGATAGACTCTTATAAAATCGAGATTGCTCAGTTAGAAAAAAACTTGAGCGATCTTGCAGAAAGAATGTTGATTGGAATAGCTTTTAAATACGGTAAAGATAGCCGTGAGTATGAAATGGCTGGTGGTGTTCGTAAAAGCGAACGTGTCCGCCGAAGCAAGATGAATCGCTTAAAAACTAATACAGAAGAAGCATCCGGTGAGAACGCTAAAACGGCGTAATATAAGAAGTATATCAAAGTTGGGTTAATTAAACCCAACTTTATATATAGCTCTCATTCTGTCTTTGCGCTCAAGTTTGGATGACGGCAAGTTATGATCAGTTTATGCACGATCGTTAAAGATGAAGCAACTACGCTACCTAAGTGCTTGGGTAGTGTAAAAAATGTTGTAGATGAAATAATAATATTAGATACGGGTTCTACAGATAAAACTCCCGACATCGCTAAACAATTCGGTGCAAAGGTTCATCACTTTAAATGGTGCAATGATTTCAGTGCTGCCCGCAATGATGCTTTAAAATACGTTACAGGTGATTGGATTTTAGTATTGGATGCAGATGAAACTCTCACTCCTAAGATTGTACCGCATATCAAAGAAGCTATACAAAGTGATTCGCATCTTCTAATTAATTTAGTACGAAGTGAAGTTGGTGCTGAACAATCTCCTTATTCTATGGTTTCGCGGTTGTTTAGAAAACATCCGGATATCTGCTTTTCCCGTCCATATCATGCTTTGGTGGATGATAGTGTATCGGCAATTTTAGCTAAAGAATCCGATTGGCAGATAGGCTATTTACCAGAGGTGGCAATTCTGCATGAAGGATACCAAAAAAACGCGATCGTTCAACAAAATAAATACGCGAAAGCACAAGCGGGTATGGAAAGTTTTCTTGTCAATCATCCTGATGACCCTTATGTATGCAGCAAGCTAGGTGCTTTATATGTGCAAACTGGTAAAATTGCCCAAGGGTTAGAGTTGTTGATTAAAGGTGTTGCTTCTAAACAAGCTAACGATGAGATTTTATACGAACTTTACTATCATTTAGGCATTGCTTACACTCGATTGCAAAATCCCAGACAAGCGATGGCACACTATACCGCTGCAATCAAGTTACATATTTACCCAATGCTCAAGTTAGGAGCATACAACAATTTAGGTAACTTACTCAAGGCAGCGGGAGATTTAAAATATGCAAAAGCTGCTTACGAAACAGCTTTGCAAATCGATCCTAATTTTGCTGCCGGACATTATAATCTGGGAATGACGTTTAAGGCTTTGGGATTGTTGAATGAAGCGATCGCATCTTATACTCAAGCGATTAAATTAAATCCCAACTATGCAGAAGCTTATCAAAACTTGGGCGTTGCTTGGTTGAAACTAGGCAATGTCCAAGATAGTTTATCAGCTTTTGGTCAGGCGATCGTCCTTCATGAAAAATACAACCCTGATGAAGCAAAGAAATTACGTCACTCTTTGAAAGAAATGAAGTTGATTTAAAGGGCATTGGGCATTGGGCATTGGGCATTGGGCATGGGGCATGGGGCATTGGGCATGGGGCATTGGGCATGGGGCATGGGGCATTGGGCATTGGGCATGGTAAAAAAAGCAAGTTACGTTATTTAAGCGTTAAAACACTTACTACGAAATCTTTACCAGTTCTGCGATCGAAGCAATTAATTCATGTACCACAACTGGTTTGGCAACATGTTTGGTAAAACCTGCTGCTAATACCTGCTGCTTGTCAGTCTCACCAGCATAAGCAGTCAAAGCAATAGCGGGAATATTCCCACCTTGTTCTGGTGACATAGTTCTGATTTGACGAATAAAGCTATAACCATCCATTTCTGGCATACCGATGTCACATAACAAGATATTTGGTTGAGAGTTAGTAAAATTAGATAATGCTTCTAGTGCTGATGCTGCTGCTGTGACGATCGCCCCAGATTTTCGTAGCAATATGCAGAGAAAATCGCGGGAATCATCATCATCCTCGACAATAAAAATTTTCACCCCGACTAAATTCGGTAGAGTTGAAGACTTAGTTGATTTGTTTTCAGGCAACACAAGCGAAGCTGCAACCAAAGGTAATTTCACGCTAAACGTTGCACCTTTATCTTCTCCCGGACTCTCTACCGTTACACTCCCCCCATGCAAGTCTACCAGATTACGCACGATCGCCAATCCCAACCCCAGCCCGCCAAACTGTCTGGTTGTGCTGCTATCTGCTTGTTGGAAGTATTCAAATACATGAGGCAGAAAATCAGGGCTAATACCTTTACCCGTGTCGCTGACGTTAATTTGGACACAAGAGCCATTTTGCCTTAAACAAACTTCTATCCGTCCACCAGAGGGTGTGAACTTGACAGCGTTAGAGAGTAGATTTCCGATAACTTGGTGGAGACGATTAAAATCACCGCAAACAAAACTTACATTTGGGTCAATTTGAAGCTGAATTTGCATAGCTTTAGCTTCTGCTGCCCAGCGCACTGTTTCTAGTGCTGCTGTAATTACGCCTGCTAAATCTACAGAACTAATTTCTAGAATCAGTTTATTGCGGAGAATCCGGGAGACATCGAGTAAGTCATCAATCAGTTGAATCTGCAATTTGGCATTGCGTTCGATGGTAGTGAGTCCCTTAACAATGGTAGCGCTATCAAAAGAGCGAGTTAGCAGCAGTTTTGCCCAGCCCAAAATGGGGTTGAGGGGTGTGCGGAGTTCGTGCGAGAGAATGGCAAGAAACTGGTCTTTGACGCGGTTGGCAGTTTCAGCTTGTTGACGGGCAAATTGTTCGCGAGTATATAGCGCTTCTCGTTCTTGCTCGGCTCGCTTGCGTTCGGTAATTTCTTGGACAATAATGTTGATACTTGCTACTTGGCGATCGCTATCTTGGAGGGGATAGTAACTAACCACCCATGACCGCTCAATCCCAGGTACGGCTGGTGTCTCACCCTGGACTTCATGATTGAGAACCGGTAATCTCGTGGCAATTATCTCCTCAAAGATTGGCTTTTGCACCTTTCCTAACTCTGGCAATACCTCGTGTACAGTTCGTCCCAGATGTTCTGATTCTGAAATGCCATTAATTTCGGCTAGCTGCTTGTTGACACGAATATATCGGAAATTAGTATCCAACATACACAGTCCAATCGGGGCATTAGTATAAATAGCTTCAATCTCTGTCAGCTGTTGCCGGATGGTTTCTTGGCTTTGACGTAGTGCTGCTTCTGTATGCTGACGTTCGACAATTTCCTGCTGTAATTGTGCGTTAGTCTGGATAAGTTCATTGGTACGCTGCGCTACCAACTGTTCGAGATTATCCTGATATTTTCTTAACTCCAACTCCACCCGCAGACGTTCTTTTATTTGTATTTGCAGTTGTTGATTAGCTTGCTCTAGTTGCGCTGGACTTGGCAGTGCTAAAGCTTGCGGCACTAGGGGGACTAGTTGTAAGGCGGTAAATACAGATACCATTGCCGTAACCGCTTTAATTGCTCCCGACAACCAATAGGTAGGATACCACAGCGTCCAAATTTCCATCAAGTGCGTCGTGCCACAAGCGACGATGAAGGCAGCAAACAACAGAAATATCCAGTCAAACGGCAAATCCCGTCGCTGCCGGACAAAAAAGAACAGTGTGATGGGGATGGAAAAATAAGCTAGTGCGATGAATGCGTCGGACAATAAGTGTAGCCCGACTAAATTTGTTTTCCACAGATAACAGTGTCCGTGGGGAATAAATGGAGATGATGTAAAAAAATTAGTCCACAATTCTGACATATGCTTGCGCTCTTGGCTCTTTGATTAATACTATAAGAGCCACTACTTGTATATTAATTATCCAATATAGCCAAGCTTGTTGGAGAGCGCTTTGTTGAGCATTTATCAAAGTATGAAGTGTGAACTAAGAGTTATAGTCTACTCCCTTCCCGCAGGGTAGAATACTTATTTAACGAACCGCGAAGACACGAAGGACACGAAGGAGGAAGAAAAAGAAGATAGGTAATTTTGTAGCGGGAAGAAAGTAGTAAAGTGCCGAAGCGATCGCCCCGATGAAGCTATCTAGTAAAAAACTTCTCCCAAGGAATAATTGCCGGGGCATTATGGCAGACAATATCAATCATGGTACGTAATAAAGGAAGGGCGATCGCATCCAAATCACCTTTGTGAATCATATTTTCTACGGTTTGCCCAATTGCTAAAGCAAAGGAAGCACCCTCAACAGTATCATTTGGCATATATTCTGCTTTAGCTTGGCTGTAGGGAATACCCAAACCTAACAAACGTCCCATACGGCTGTTACGTCCACCTTGACAGGTAACGTACAAATCGCCAGCACCGGGAAGACTGTAAACGCTTTCGGGTTTGCCTCCCATCTTGTCTACTAAGTAGGCTGTTTCCCACATACCTTGAGCAAAGATAGCCGCAGCCAAATTGTGCATTTCCGCATCATTGACAGCTTTACCTGCTTTTTCCAAGAAGCCGATAACTAAGCCGACTGCAAGAGCATAAACATTTTTCAGCGCTACACACACTTCAATGCCGATAATGTCGGTATTTGTCCAAATGTGATAGTAAGGAGTACGCGCTAACTCAGCTAAGTGTTGTAATAAAGCTGGATTTGTACTGGTAAACATGACGCAAGTATGGCGACGAGCTGCTAATTCTTGGGCAATCGAAGGTCCGCCAATAGCAGCAATTTGAATGCGATCGCGTACACCATCTGGCAAATTAGCGCAGAGAACATCGGGCAAAATCGATAATTTTTCGCCATCACCCGCCAATCCTTTCGTGACTGCCAAGATGGGAATATCTACTGACAATACCAAACCAAGAGCTTGAGCTGCCCATTCTATACCGTGAGAATTAACGCCAATGACAACTAAATCTACACCTTTTATAGCTTCACCCAATTGGTGATAGCTATAAGCTGTCACACTCTCTGCCACCTGAATACCCAAGCGGGGATGGGCATAACCCGCTTGTAACTTGGCAATAATATCATCATCTAGGTGCGTCCCAACTAAATTAACGATATGTCCGTTATCAGTCAGAGGAACACTTAAAGCAGTTCCCATCACACCAGCACCCAAAATTAAAATTCTCGCCATATTTGTTACCTAACTAATTTTTTTGAACTTGATAGGACTTACGCAAAATATCTCTCAAACTCCTATTCCTTCTCTTCGAGACGCTGCGCGAACGTGTCCTTCTCTTCGAGACGCGAAGCGCGAACGTGCCTTTGCGGTTCGTTATTCATGAAGGAGTGCGTAAGTCCTACTTGAGTTAAATCAGTCAAGCGCTGCACTAATGACTGTAAGGTAGGAAATAATGGTTTGTAGACTTCGGTGTAAAGTTTTTCATAAATAGCTTGGGTTTGAGAATCTGGTGTAAAACGTGAGCCAGTACCCGTCATCGATTCAGCAGCAATATTAATATCAGGATACCACCCCACTGCAACAGCTGCGATAATTCCTGCTCCCAAACAAGTGGCTTCGGTAGTTGTAGCACGCACCACTGGCACATTTGTAATGTCAGCAATAATTTGACACCAAAGAGGGCTTTGACAGCCACCACCCATAACTACATACTCGCTGAACTTTTGCTGTATTGCTGCCATGACAGCATCCCCTACAAGCCTTTGTTCAAAAGCAATACCTTCTAAAATTGCTCGATAAAGATGTTCCCGTCCATGTGTTCCCGTCCAACCGATAGTAATACCAGTGGCTGACGCATCCCAATAGGGATTCATCACATGATTCCAGTAAGGTACTAACATTAACCCATCTGCCCCAGGAGGTAGTTTTGCGGCTGCCGTTTCCAGAATTTCTTCCGCACTGAGGTTTAAATTGTTATAGCGCAAGTCGTTGGCAAATTTTTCTATAAACCAATTGATTGTGAACACACCACCGTGTAATACAGTTTCCAGAAAATAAGATTTCAAAATAGGTGCATACACAGTACGGAAGGCTGGATTTACCAAATAATCACTGCTAATGATGCCACTGGCGATCGCAGTGCCTAAATTTAGATAAGCGCGGTTATTGCCAACAGCATTTGCACCCAAACCTGCACATTGACCATCTCCAGCACCAGCAATTATTGGTAAATTATCTGGTAATCCGGTGGCTGCTGCTGCACTTTCATTAACATAGCCAATTATCGAACCTGGTTGTACTAACTCGGCAAATTGTTCTGTTTGTAGTCCTAAACAAGAAAGTAAATTATCTGCCCAAGTATTAGCTTGCATATCTATGACTCCCATTGGGTCAGCAGAAGCTAAACTAGTGCGGAAATTTTTGGTTAACTGATAGATTAAATAACCATGAACATCTAAGAATTTATGGGTGCGGCTAACAGTTTCCTCTTCATGCTGAGTTAGCCAAATAATTTTGGCTAGAGAAGGAGTCATGGAATTTGGTTTACCGGTCAGTTGGTTAATTTCTTCTTTGCCGATTTTCTCTGCCAAAAAATTCACTTGCTGACGGCTGCGTTTGTCCATCCAGACAATGGCATTGCGAACAGCTTTACCTTCACTGTCTACAGCGACAAAAGTTTCGCGTTGATGGGTGATACAAACAGCCTCTATTTGTTTGGTATCTATCTGAGTCAGCAATTGCTTGATAGCATCACAAGTACTATACCACCATTGCGCTGCATCCTGCTCATACCAATCTGCTTGTGGTTGCAATAAAGGATAAGTTGCCCGTCCTTCGGCTACAGCTTTTCCTTGTTTGTTCCAAGCGATCGCTTTACAGGCAGTGGTACTACAGTCGATTCCGATTACCAATCTGTTGTGATTAATCATTGCACTGAGACTCCACTAGTCGTTAGTTTAACCACTTTAGTGGTTACTACGAACTTTTACTACTGTTTGAGTGCTACACCTTTGTAGAGATAGCCAAGTATTTTGGGCAAATTCTCACTATAAAACTGTTCGATTGTCAAGTGGCTGAACTGATTTTCAACCAGATGCTTGATGTTGCGGTTTAAATGACAACCATCTCCAATGACTTTTTGAATCGGGGTGAGACGATTTTGCCAAACTTGCACTTTCGGATCGTTACTCAATCCATGTTCGATAAAAAAGTATCTTCCTTGCGGTTTAAGGACGCGGTAAATTTCTTTTAAAGCTTGCTCGACGTTGGCAATGCTGCATAATGTCCAAGTAGTAACCACACTATCGAAGCTTTGCGAAGCGAAAGGTAGATTTTCGCCATTGAGTACGTTATGCTCGACAAGAATATCTGAAGCTTGAATGCGTTTCAAGGCAAGTGCATTCATCCCAGGATTGGCATCAACTGTTATCAGTTTTTTGATGTGTTTGGGATAGTAGGGCAAATTTAATCCTGTCCCAAAGCCGATTTCTAAAGTTTCGCCTGTCACCTGTGCCAAAACAGAGGTACGATAATTGGCTAGACTCGCATCACTCATGCTCCAGTCGAGCAAGCGAGGCATGATAAATTGAGAGTACAAATTCATCTTGCTAAGGCGTGACGGATTCTAATATCAATTTTATTTTATCGCCCTCACCCTAGAAAAAGCTGGCTCTACGAACAAGGAACATCTGCGTGGGCTAATTAGGCGTATGCTTATAAAGAAACGGTGTAATTTATGTCCGCTTAATTGCTTACTAAACTCGGAGAACCCCACCCCGCCAAAGCTACGCTTTGTCTCCCCTCCCCGCAAGCGGGGAGGGGCTGATCGGGGTGGGGTGCAATGACTATGGGAATCATAACTAATTAGCCGGACATGATATAAAGTTTTGTTTGAAACACGAAACTTCAGCTTCAGAACATGAAACTTCAGCTTCAGAACATGAAACTTCAGCTTCAGAACATGAAACTTCAGCTTCCGAACTCGAAACTTCAGCTTCCGAACTCGAAACTTCAGCTTCAGAAGGTGAAACTTCAGCTTCAGAAGGTGAAACTTCAGCTTCCGAACTCGAAACTTCAGCTTCCGAACTCGAAACTTCAGCTTCCGAACTCGAAATTTCAGCTTCCGAACTCGAAACTTCAGCTTCCGAACTCGAAACTTCAGCTTCCGAACTCGAAACTTCAGCTTCCGAACTCGAAACTTCAGCTTCCGAACTCGAAACTTCGAGTTTGACTCCTTGTCTCCTTGTCTCCTTGTCTCCTTGTCTCCTTGTCTCCTTGTCTCCCCATCTCCCCATCTCCCCCCATTCCCCCTATGTCTACAGAATCGTTTGAAAAAACAAGTTGGAGTTGGCAGTTGTCTGTGTTGCGGCAACAGGTGGGAGAATGGGTGGAGTACCAATTGTCTGGCTTGAAGCTGGATTTTCCACAATTGCCTGACTCCTGGTCGATTGATAATTCTTGGCTGGGTAAGTTGCTGAACTTTGTTTTTTGGCTTTTGCTAGCTTTGTTTTTAATTTGGTTAGGTTGGCGATTGTGGCGAGTATTTAGCCCTTATTTGTATGCGAGGCTTAGAGCTAGAAATAGTGCTAATTCTCAAGTAAAAATCGGCGAGAGTGATTTGTCAGTGTCTGGGTGGTTGGCGCGATCGCAAGAACTCTATCATCAAAATAATTACCGTGAGGCTATTCGTTGTCTTTATTTGGCGATGTTGCAACACTTGCACGATACTACCATCGCGCCTCACAAATTCAGCCGCACTGATGGAGAATATCTGCAATTGCTACAATATAAAGTTACTCCGATGCAGCCTTATGAAACTTTGATTACCACCCACGAGCAATTATGCTTTGATGATACTGAGATATCCTTAGAAAATTATCAGCAGTGTCGGGAAGCATATCGGGAAATTGGGAATGGGTAATGGGGCATTGGGCATTGGGCATTGGGCATTGGGCATTGGGCATTGGGCATTGGGCATTGGGCATTGGGCATTGGGCATTGGGCATTGGGCATTGGGCATTGGGCATGGAGACAACTAACAACCAACAACTAACAACCAACAACTAACCACTAACCACTAACCACTAACCACTAACGATGAAACGCTCAAATCGGGTTGTTTGGTTTGGAGCGATCGCCGCTTCGGTCATAATTTTAATTAGTTTAATCGCTGCTCCCAGCAATAGCAAAATTAATATTGGTTCCACTTATAACCGCGCTCCTGATGGCTATGGCGCGTGGTATGCTTTTATGCAACAGCGGCATTCTATCCAACGCTGGCAAAAGCCTTTTAAAGAATTAGAGACACAAACACGTCCTGTGACTCTTTTACAAGTAAACAGCTACCTAGAAACACCAATTATTTCCCCTCAAGAGCGAAAATGGTTAGAAAAAGGCAATAATTTGGTAATTTTAGGTGTGCGTTCAGATGTTACAGCAGCCAAATTTAGCACGATGCAAAAATCACCGTTTGGCGATGTCAATATTGATACCGGACGGCGGCGGCAATTGTCGGCAGGGGAAGAAGTTGATTTAGGCGATCGCTTTGGTGCGGTAGTCTGGGAAAAGCAATATGGTAAAGGAAAAGCGATTTTTGCGACTACTCCTTATTTAGCAGCTAATGCTTATCAAGATAACTTAAGTAATTTCCAGTACTTAGCTTATTTAGTGAGCAGCAAAGGTAACATCCTATTTGTAGATGAGTATATCCACGGCTACAAAGATGCCAGCGTCAGAAAGAGTGAAGGTGAAGGAGACTTATTTAGTTATTTGGCGAAAACTCCTTTATTACCGATGTTAGTGCAAGCGATCGCCTTCCTTGGCGTGTTAATTTGGGCACAAAATCGCCGCTTTGGTAAACGAGAAACTGACGATATACCAGAAATTAACAATAGCCAAGCATACATCCAAGCTTTAGCAGGAGTCTTGCAAAAAGCCGATAAAAACGACTTTGTTGTTGAGATGGTAGGCAAACAAGAACAACTGCAACTGCAAAAAGCCTTAGGATTAGGGCAAGTCCTGATGGAACATCAAACTTTGATAGACGCTTGGGTAGAGAAAACAGGTGCGACTGCGGCAGAACTACAAGCAGTATTGAAGGTACAATCTCGACAACAACCCATGAGTGAGCGAGACTTGATAAGCTGGTTAGGAAAATGGCAAAGTCTTCGGATTAAAAATTAAGGCGTTGCATATTGGGGGATGATTTGACAATACATGTTGATTAATTTTACACATTGTAGAGACGTTCCGCCGGAACGTCTCTACGGTTCATCGCAATATTATGCAACGCCAAAATTAACAATTTGACATCCACCCCGCCCTATAAGGGCGAGGATTCCTAAAACTCACGAATTAGGTTTCTGCTTCTTTCCCTTGCGGGTTTTTAGCAACTGCCCTTCAACCTCATGATTGTTGGGTCTTATGTTCGCTCCACAGACTGACACGGCAAGTCCTGCCGCCAAAATGTTCTTACTCGCGTTGATATCTCGGTCATGGCTAGCACTACATTTAGGACAAACCCAATCTCGGACATTCAACGGCATTTTATCGATTATATACCCACAGTCCCCACAGCGTTTAGAGCTGGGAAACCATCGGTCTATCTTTACCAAAGTTCGACCATACCAGCGGCATTTGTAGTCAAGTTGTCTTACCAACTCCGACCATGCGGCATCAGAAATAGACTGCGCCAACTTACGGTTTTTCACCATGTTTTTAACTGCCAAATCCTCAACCACGATGGTTTGATTTTCACCCACCAGTTGAGTCGTCAGCTTATGGAGAAAGTCTTTGCGGGTGTCAGCAATCTTTCCTTGAACACGAGCAGCTTGAACTCGTGCTTTGTCTCGATTGTTAGATCCCTTCTGTGTACGAGACAGTACTTTTTGAACACGTCTAAGTTTTTTGTACAGACGCTTAAACGGTTTTGGGTTACTCACCTTGTCGCCGTTACTAGTAGCAATCAAGCTCGTAATGCCCAAATCCAACCCTATCGACTTATCGACTATGGGCAGGGATTTGATGTTGGGGTTGTCCACCAACAGCGAGACATACCAACGCCCCCTAGCATCGAGCCTGACTGTGATGGTAGAGGGAGAACACCCATCTGGAAGTGGACGGCTCCAACGAATCGGCAATGCCTCGGCACACTTTGCCAGCCACAACTGCCGGTCTTTCCATCGGAAAGCAGAACGAGTAAATTCTGCACTGCCACCGTTGCGTTTCTTCTTGAAGTTGGGATACTTAGTACGACCTGCAAAGAAGTTGGTGAAAGCCTTCTGAAGGTGTCTCAATCCCTGCTGCAATGGCACACAGCTTACCTCGTTGAGAAAGTCCAACTCCTCAAGTTTTTTCCATCCAGTCAACAAGCTAGAGGTCTGAATGTAGTCAATCTTCTCTTGTCTGTCGTACCAGCCTTCCGTTCTAGCCGCCAGCGCTCGGTTATAGACCAAACGCACACAACCCAATGTTCTCCGCAGCAAGGTTTCTTGCTCGGGGGTTGGGTAAAAGCGATAGCGGAAAGCCTGTTCCATATACCTCACAATAATGTCTCTCACATTATTACACAAATAATGTGAGAGACACAAATCTTTAAAAAGCCGTCCTATAAGGACGGGGTTTCCACCCACATATTCTGATGAATAATCATCCTGCCTTAACTCGCCTCGAACAAGGATTAAATCGTATAATTGTCGGACAATCCACCCTAATACAGCAGATATTAATAGCACTGCTAGCGGGTGGACACATAATTTTAGAAGGAGTACCGGGAACTGGTAAAACACTTTTGGTGAAAGTGCTGGCACAATTGATTCAAGCCGACTTTCGCCGAATTCAACTAACCCCCGATGTCTTACCATCGGATATTACTGGTACAAATATTTTTGACTTGAACAGCCGCAATTTCACCCTGAAAAAAGGGCCAGTATTTACAGAGGTGCTATTAGCCGACGAAATCAACCGCACTCCCCCGAAAACACAAGCAGCGTTACTCGAAGCAATGGAAGAAATGCAAGTAACGCTAGATGGTGAAAGTTTGCCTTTGCCTGAGTTATTTTGGGTAATCGCAACCCAAAATCCCTTAGAATTTGAGGGAACTTATCCTTTACCAGAAGCGCAATTAGACAGGTTTTTGTTTAAGTTGGTGGTAGATTACCCAGATCAAGCTGCGGAAAAGCAAATGTTACTGAATCGTCAAGCCGGTTTTGCAGCGCGACGCTTGGATATTGCACGTTTGAAATCAGTCGCAACAGTAGGCAAAATATTAGAGGCGCGACAAGCGGTAAAAGAAGTTAAAGTATCGGAAGCGATCGTTGATTATCTTTTGGCGTTAGTGAAAGCATCGCGTCAACACCCCGATTTAGCTTTGGGTGCATCTCCTCGCGCTACTGGTGCTTGGTTGCAGACATCTCAAGCAGCAGCATGGTTGAGTGGAAGAGATTTTGTTACCCCAGATGATGTTAAAGCAGTTGCAGCACCTTTGCTGCGTCATCGCCTCATTTTGAAACCAGAAGCAATGCTGGATGGTTTGCAACTTGATGCTGCGATCGCCTCAATAATTAATAAAGTATCAGTACCAAGGTGAAAAAAGTAGAGACGTTCGGTGTGGAACGTCTGTACTCGAAAAGCGCGTCACGTCTGTACTAAAAAAGCAATGTTGTGAAGAAGTGTTTAATTAAAAAAATAAAACTTCAAACTCATAACTCTCAATTAACTTATAATTTATACTCAATTAGTTTAAGTAAATGAGAGAAAATTTATGCGACACGAAGTTAAGATTCTAGAACCAACTGATTTATGGTATCTACAAAATAACATCAATAAAGAAACTAACAAATATTACCATCCCACCAAAGATATTCCATTTGTTCAGCAAGTGGAAATTAAACTAGAAAATTCCGGAGTCGTCATTCAAAAAGGCTCGTTACATAGGTGTGTGGGAAAATTAAATTACAGTATTTATAAAACTGATAGTCGTCTCAAAGATATATGGATATCTTTGACAACAGAAGTTGATTACAACGCTCCTGTTTATAAAGGTACTGGTATGGTGTATCTTGAACCTCAACAAAAAGGATATTTTTTACATTACACATCTATTGATTTGTCAGAACAAGAACAATGGGAATTTGATGATGGGATATTTCAATTTTGTTCTGACAATGTAGTTATCGGTACCAAACGATTAAAATTTCGCCAAATGTCTGGTTCTAGTGATGGTAGATGGAGAATTGCTATTAGAGCTTTATCTGGGCAAGAAGCTAAAGTTATTACAGGTACAATTGCACCAACTAAAATTATTGAACTCAAAAAAGGCGAAACTTTAATTGCTGATTATGACATGGTTAAAGGATTTACAAATAAAATTGAAGAAGATTACCGAAAATTAGGTCATTTTGGTAAAGGAGGTGGAGAAGGTTTTGTTTGGATTTATAGCGGTGAAGGTAAAATATTAGTCTCGGAAACTGATGGAATGAATCTCGGATAAATGAATGTCGTTTTTCGTCATAAAAATTTACTCTTATTTCTCATATCCCCGACTTCGCGAAGTTGGGGATATTGATTTAGGACTGTTATACTTACTCTGAATTTTAAATTTGATTTGAAGCTGTCAAGCCGAAAATTGAAATTATCAACGAATTTATGGTTCCTGCAAGAAAAGTTTATTTTTTATTAGTTTCGGGAATTGCGATCGCACCAATTATCGCAATGTTTCTTAATATATCAAGTAGCATCGCGATCGCTTTACTATTTGATGTCATAATTTTGGCGTTAATGATTGTAGACGGTAGGCGATCGCGTCCTCACCGTGTAGAAATACAGCGCGACTTACCACCGCGACTATCAATAGGACGCGATAACCCGGTGGTGCTAACCGTAAAAAGTAACACAAACGCCGTAATTCTTATCCGTGATTACTCCCCTAGTAATTTTGGCGTATCTACACCAACAATCCGTGCTGCTGTGGAGAGTGACAGCACCGAAGAATTAAATTATACCGTTAAGCCGACGCAGCGAGGAGAGTTTGCTTGGGGCGATATTCAGGTGCGACAATTGGGACTTTGGGGTTTAGCGTGGGATGATTGGAAGATTCCGCAAAGTTTGCGAGTTAAGGTTTATCCAGATTTAATTGGCTTGCGCGAACTTTCAATTCGTTTGACACTACAATCATCCGGTTCCATGCGTCAACGGCAAATGGGTATGGGGACAGAGTTTGCTGAACTGCGAAACTATCGCACAGGAGACGATTTGCGGTTTATTGATTGGAAAGCTACCGCACGTCGCGTAGGTGCGTATGGAAATGCATCGCCACTGGTGAGGGTTTTGGAACCAGAGCAAGAGCAGACCTTACTGATTTTACTCGATCGCGGACGGTTGATGACAGCAAAAGTACAAGGTTTGCAGCGATTTGATTGGGGTTTGAATGCAACATTGTCCTTAGCTTTGGCGGGATTACATCGAGGCGATCGCGTCGGACTTGGTGTATTTGACCGCCAGATACATACGTGGATTCCCCCAGAACGCGGACAACATCATTTAGGTAATCTCATAGACCGCCTGACTCCGATTCAACCAGTATTGCTAGAATCTGATTATTTGGGTGCAGTCACCAATGTTGTGCGACAACAAACCCGCAGGGCGCTTGTAGTGGTGATTACTGACTTAGTTGATGTCACAGCCTCCGCCGAACTCCTCGCCGCACTCTCCAAACTTGCACCGCGCTATCTGCCATTTTGCGTCACCTTGCGCGACCCCGAAGTTGATAATTTAGCACACACCTTTACGGAAAATGTTACACATGCTTATGCCCGTGCTGTCGCCTTAGATTTATTAGCCCAACGGCGAGTTGCCTTTGCACAGTTGAAGCAAAAAGGTGTATTAGTACTTGATGCACCAGCTAATCAGATTACAGATAAATTAGTTGAGCAATATTTGCGACTAAAAGCTCGGAATCAACTTTAGAACTGTTAATTATGGCGAATTAGCATTGTTTGAATCTTCTTCATCAGATTTTGCAGCCAGTAACAAGGGTAATAAAGCACCTGCGACACCTCCACAAAAAGAAATTAAGGCAGAGATAGCATCTTTTGTGAGATATTTGGCTAAAAAGCTGGGACGAATGCTATCAACGATAAAATTGGGGTCTAACCCGATTTTTATACCTTCACTTCTTCCTGAGAAACGTACTTGCAAACCTTGAGGTGGTTGCGATCGCACTCGCATCTTAGCCAATAACTCAATTCCCGGCTTGCCTGTGATAAAAAACTGATTGGGTTTCAATTCCAACTCCTGTTCTGCCATGCGGACTTTACCTTCGAGGATGGTGGAAATTTCCAAATCATCTTCCACATTGCCAGTGCGATCGCTGCGGGTAAATCTCACATTTTCTACAGCTAAGTTTCCTCGCAACCATTGGCTGGAAACTTCAGGAGTTACTTTTGGTAAGTTTATATACAATGTTGTCGGTGGAGTTAAATTGAATTCAAACTGAGATGATTGGGGAGTAAAGATAAATTCAATTGGGTTCGGATTTTCGGGAGTATCTTTTTTACCTAACTCGGCAATACTGTAACCTTCTAAATTAACTTTTAGGGGTTGACTGCCAATTTCGAGATTTAATTTACCGAGTTTTGTTGCTTTGGTTGGAGAAGATTTAGCAGCATCTATAGAGTTTGTATCTGTTTGCAAACATAATTTTTCGGGATTATTACCTTTGTCTAAACAAAAAGATAAAATATCTCCATAGGAATTATAAGTAAGTTGATTAATTTCTGTATTTGGTTGTATTCTAATCTCAGTCAGTTCTATTTCACTCGGCTTTTTGGGTTCGGATGGTTCGAGAATTAATTTACTTTTTGCGTTGGTTAATTTTACTGTGATTTGCTGTAGCTGGTTTAATTTTGCGTCAGATATGCTACTAAATTTACCTGTAAAAGTTAAAGTCTGCTGGCTTTGTAGTTCAAATTTTTTAATTTCCCGAATCGAGTTAATAAATAGCTTATTATCTTGATTACCTGCATAAATAAAGCTGATTTTATCGGTAGTCAAGTTACCTTCAAAGACGTGAATACCGCGCCAAAATAATGATGTAAAAATCAAGTAAATACAAATTAATAGGATAACTAGACCCAAAATAAATGTACTTTTTTGGGTGAAAAAGTCTTTGATTTTTTGGAATTGATTATTTCTCGGAAAATTCTTAAATTTATTTAACAGCTTGGTAAAATCGATTTTTCGCCGTGGTTTTTGCCTGCGTACCATAATTTACCTCAGCCAATTTGGGTTGTGTTCAAAGGTAATTTGTTTGGGGATTTTCTCCGGTGGTCTGCCGATTTGCTCTTGTTCAGCAATTACATAAAGCTCGTAGCGACCAGCAGGAATATTTTTGCCATCCCAATTAAAAACCACTTCCCCACCCTGGAAATTATTGCGAGGGCTGGTGTGAATAACTTTACCATTACGCCGGATTTGAAAAGTAGGAAATTTTGCCCGACTGGGAGTATAAAACACAAATTGATATTGTCCGGAAGGTCGTTCTAAAATTACTGGAACATACACCACTTGGGAACCCAGATTCACATCAGCTAAGGCACGCAGACTAGTTGGGAGAATTTGCGCTTGATTTAAAACAAAAGGATTCCAGGAAAAAGTAAATAGAGAATTATTTGATGTGAGAGACACGTTATCCAAAATATAGTTTTTGCCCAGAGATTGCACCCTAACATCTGGGGTCGCGTTGGCAATACTGGGAATTTTTAATGTGAGAGTATTGGGATAGCTATTGATGCCAATAGTCGCAAAAGAAATCAAGCGCAAACCCCTATCGCTATTTCGCTGTTTAATTCCCTCACAACGATTGTCATCTCGACGAATATATTCGGTAGATTTGGGGTTTCCTGACGGACAAGCTTGGGCTGGAATGCTAAGACCGAAAATAAATAGGCTGGTAAAGAAGGCAGTGTATTTCATATTGTTCGTGTTTTTTATATTATTAAGAAACGAAATTAAGAATCTGGTAGGGTGCGTTATGGACGGAACGTCCTAACGCACCGAAAGTCTCGGATGGTGCCGTACCCTCAGCAATAACACACCCTACTGGCGTGGCAAGACTAAAATGTTGCAATAGATTTTTGATAAAATTGAGATAAATCAATGTTTTCTGCTTTTTTGTTAATGCACTATTTTAGCCTTGCCACGCTACTACTAGCGTGACAAGCCTAAAATGTTGCAAAAAAAATTTGTAGGTTGAGGGTAAGTAACTGTAACTTAATATCTAACCAAATCTCCCATTTATCCTCATATT
>NZ_JBPAOH010000136.1:0-21379 GCF_050875635.1 Tolypothrix sp. VBCCA 56010 | reverse complement strand
CGATTCCCACTCAGGTGAGGTACAAAATTATATGGCGGGTTGTAGGGGCACGGCACTGCCGTGCCCCTACGGGTGTACCTCATTAAACCGAGAAACGCTATAAGTTGAGATTTTCATGCTTTATTCTTCATGCTTTCAAATAGATTCTGGCAATCATCCATACACGCAAAGTGTTAGATACATTGCCAGATAAATTTATCCTGCAAACAAACAAAAACTGAAACATACCTCAAACAGTGCGTTGCGGTGAGTCCACGGGCTTCACCCTTGGTGATTTGAAAGCTGCAATACCCGCTGAATGTTTTCAGCCTAATGTTGGCAAATCACTATATTATTTTTTTCAAGACATCTTGATTATTGGTCTGCTTTATGCAGTCGCTCATTACAAGGTTTACTATACTTCCAACAAGAAATTAGCGAAAAGCTAATATTATTTTGCATTAGAAGTAGGGTGCGTTACTTCGTTAAGGCACCCTACTTTTAACTGTTCTTATCGACATATACATATAGCATATATGAAATTAATTCTTAATCAATCTTCACTCTCGAAAGTTAAGCCAGAATATCAAAAACTGCTTAACGACTTGCGAGAAAAAGTAGAAAATCGCTTTGGTGTTGACTTGTGTGCTTATTATCTTTTGGGTAGTGTTGGACGTGGGGAAGACCGTCCAGGAATTTCAGATATGGATACAGTAGTTATTCTGCGACGTGGTATCACTGATGACGATGAAGCATGGGAAAAAGAAATCAAAGACGAATTTGAACCAGAATATCCCACACTTGAGCGTCTTGACATCAGTTCTATGGAAGAAAAAGAATTTGATGACCCAAAAGCAGAACGATTGAGATTTATCTTCAAAACCGATAGTGTGTTGATTTGCGGTGAAGATATTACTGCCAACTTTTCATCATATCCGCCGGGATTGGAATTAGCAAAACTTTTGAATGGTAATTACCACAAAGCATTAGAAAAGATACAGAAAGATATTACAGAACCAGATGAAGATGACCGAAATAATCCTAAATATGTAATGGAATACGTGCGGTGGATATCAAAAAAAGTATTGCGTTTGTGTTTGGGTATTGTCATGATAAATGAGCCATTATACACTATAAATATGCAGGAAATGACGCAAAAGTTTTCTGAATATTATCCGTTTTACCAGCCGCAAGCAGAAACAGCTTTACGTCAATATGTGGAACCAACTAATAATGTAGGCGAAGCACTTGATTTTATTAATGAAATGAGGGCAACTATATATAAGCTGGCGGATGAAAAGTTAGGATAAAAGCAAATCATACATATTGTAGAGACGTTCCGCCGGAACGTCTCTACGAGGGTTGTGTTAGTTTTAAAACCGTCCATTTCCCTGCACAATATGCTTAACCGTTGTCAAGGTTTCTAAACTAATCAAACCGCGTCGATGACCTTTTTGATTAGACATTCCTAAAAATACCGAATCTCCCCGCGAGGGGTTGCGAGAAAAGCGCGGGGAAGCGTTGATGTAAGTAGAAGCGCTGTTGACTCCTAAGGCAAATTGCCGACTTTCCTGATAAGATTCGGTGACAATGCAATCGGCATGACCGCTGCTGTATTGATTAATCCAGGCGATCGCTACTTCTAAACTATCCACCAGTTTAAATGCCACTGTCTTGGTTAAATAAGCACTTCCCCACTCGCTATCTTTAGCTAGCTGCAACTGAGGAAAGGCTTCTACTAATTCCGCATCTGCTTTAATTTCAAAGCCTTTTTCTTTCAAGCTGTTCCACAAAACTGCTAAAGATGACGGTAAAGCTTGGCGATGAATTAATACTTTTTCTATGGCGTTTACTGGGTCTGGTTCGCTTTGATAGCTGTCTAAAATCACTCCCCGTACCATTTCCAAACTACCATTCAGCGACCAGTAAAGGTAACAGTTGCCCATTCCTGATTTTAACACAGGAACGGTTGACTGTCGCACTACTTGTTGTACCAAGCTAGAACGACCGTAGGGAATAACTAAATTCAGGTATTGGTCTTGGTTGACTAAATCCCGAATTGAAGCTCCATGTTCTGCGCTGACTAATTCTAAACAGCCTGATGGTAAATTAACTTCGGCGATCGCACTTTGCAAAGCGTTAGCGATCGCCGCGTTAGAATGACTAGCTTCAGCACCACCTTTAAGAATGATACTGTTGCCTGTTTTGATGCATAAACCCGCTGCGATCGCTCCTAAATCAGGAAATGCCTCATAAATAAATGCAATCACTCCCAAAGGCATTAACTGCGAGTAAGTTTGCGAGTCTTCTAGCTGATAGTCGGCGTTTCTCACCCGTCGCAGCGGATCTGGTAATTCCCCCAACCTTTGCAAAATCTCTACTGTCGTTTCTAAGCGTTGTGGAGTTAGCTTCAGCCAGTCCAAAATCAACTCAGGCACCGCCATTTCCCGACTTGCTTCTAGATCCAAGGTATTTGCCTCTAGAATGTCATCAAACGAGCGGTTAAGCGCTTGTGCCATCGCCAACACTGCGCGACTGCGATCTGCTCCCCTAGTGATGCCCAATTTGAGGGAAGCTAGATAAGCGCGAAAAGCGCTTTTCATGGGTTCGGGGCGATCGTCAAAAACTTCAACTGTCATTGAGTTAACGTCTGTAGGTTAGCCAGACCATTAGTGCGGGTAAGATAGCCAAAAGCACCGCCACCATTGCCCAAGCAATAATGCTGGAACCATTTGCCAATTTTAGTGCTAATGGCAGCCATATAATCACTAGCACGAAAATGATACTCAGCGCTATGGGCAGATAACTTTCTCCAAACCGAGGATGCACAACATGCCAACTAGAACCTGTCCAGCGCCAAGCTCGCTTGTAGGGATAGGTGGTGGAAAGTTGCTCTAGCACAATACCATTATCTTGCACTACAAAGATTTGCTGACAGCGATCACAACCAAAGGCATCTGTCAGCGTAATCGGAATTAAGCGTCCCCGACGACGACAGGGACACGGATATTCATTGTTAAAGTCTATTTTTTCGGCTTTTTGGGATTGCACAACCGATGTAATAACTTGAGCGTGTTTATCAAAATATACGAGAATAACTTTCTTTATGGCAAATGCCATAGGGGGTAGCTATTCTCGTAACAACTTTTTATATCAATAGCGTAGGTAGAGAAAACTTGCCACAATTTATCTTAATTGATTTGCCTATTCACACAAGTCGCATGTCTGACCGGAGGATATCTGGCAGCATTCTTTAAGAAATTCTTTCATTTGTGGCTTTCAAAGTAATGCACGTGACGACTGCGCGGACATTTTTTGTATGGGGATATCTGGTATTGTAACGCGATCGCCAAAATTTTGTTCCGGCAACTCAATAATAATTATTAATTCATAATTCATAATTCAAAAGGGTTTGATTTCCAGACTTAGCAGGCAGTCCTGTTCGTAGTGGAGTTTAAATCCCCCGACATAACATAATTATGAATTAATAATTCATAATTATTAATTTTTAATAATCCCTATTGCTTGACCGGGATTTTCTCAATTCTTCCTTTACGCCTCTGTCTTGAAAAGTTCTGAGCGGAGGTTACGAGCGATCGGACTTTTCGCTGCGACTTTGCGTGAGATAAAAATACAGTCTTTCCCCAGATACGCAGGCTAAAGTTATCTCCGTCAGTGCAGATATGGATAACGCCGCAAACATCAAAAAAATCGCCATCAAGACCTGAGTTCACGATGGCTTAAGTTGAGTCACACACTGCGTTTGATATCAGAAGACAGCAAATTATTGCTCTCATTAACCCTCGTAGAGACGTTCCACACTCCCACGTCTCTACAATATGTGTGATTTTTCAAACATGATATAATATGTCATCCCAATTTTGTCTTGAAAACTTCAGACACATTCTGCAACAATATCTCGCGCACCGAATCCAAATTCTTTGGTTTTGATGACTCAGTTAAAGTTCTTGTTTTCAACTGATTTGGATCTGAATTTTCGCTTTTTAGAGTTTCGGCTAATTGCTGATAAAGTTCCGGGTTTGTCGCAAAGTAAAAAGCTAACTCTTGTCCCACCTCTTTTAATCGCTGTGGTAATTGAGTTTCTGTTGTTTGCAACAGTTCCGCAAGATGTGCTTGCAGTTTATTGTTATCTTCAGCCACTTGCATAAAATTAGTTTCTTGTTGACTGTCAAATACTTGCTCCTCAAACAGATGAGCGAAAGTATCGAGTTTTCCGCTGTCTATAGCCGGATGTTGTTCTAAAGCTTGCGCTGGTGCAATAATTGAGCGAGTAGCATTATCAGGTAATGGTGCTGCAAGGACTTTCTCTGCATTAACAATACCTGCACCAAATTTATTCGGCTTCCATGTAGGAAATTGCTCGCAACTATCACGCAAAATTTGATTAAAGATAAAAGGAATTTTTTCGGCTCCATAGCGTTGGATGAGTTGATCTCTTCCATGATATGACAACCATAAAGCCGCTATACCCGCGACTTGGGGAGTACATAAAGAAGTGCCGGTACCTGGTTCAACATCATATTCAATTTCACCGTTTTTCTTTTTAGTTTTTGCACACCAAACTCCGTCACAAGGCGCCGTGACATCAACTTGCTGTCCCCGCGCTGAACCCTTCCAGATTTCACGCTGCACATCACAGCCAGTAACAGCAATCACTTCCTCATAAGCAGCGGGCCAAACTACGTAAGGAACAAAGTTACCAGCAGCTGCTACTATAATTAAGCCTCGTTTTTGAGCATAAGTTATCGCACTTCGCAGCCGTTTGTTGAACAAACCACTGCCCAAGCTAATTGACAGGACATGAGCACCATTATCCGCTGCATACTCGATCGCTTTAGCTAGATTAAGTACGCTCAACAGTATAACTGAGTAACATACTCGTAAAGGTATTATTTTCGCGCCCGGAGCTACTCCGGTCATTCCTTTTCCGCTTGGATAATTGCGTTGTGCTCCTCTTGGACTACTCATCAAACTAGATGTGTATGTGCCGTGACTTGGAGCGGGTAACAATACCCCTGAAGGTGCTTCGAGTTCGTCTTTAGCGTCTTGATCGTTCTTGAGAAAATCGTAGCCTTTTTTTATAAGTATATTAGTAATAATTTCCGGGTGTTCGGTATAACCTGTATCCGGTAGCCCGATAATAATTCCGTGTCCTGGTGGTCGATTTGGGTCAGGGAAAAAGCGTGACCATGCCTCAAATACGCGCATCTGTTTGAGACTCCACTCGACATCAGTGTTAAGATTATCTATTGAGCGTTCCATACCAACTTCAGGCTCAAGATTGAAGTCTTGGCGATCGCTTAAAGGAACTGCAAACAGTGGCTGTGCATCCACAACTCCTGGTTGAGAACGCAGATTATAAGACTTATCCCAAGCATCTTTGACGGACAAAACTTCTTTGTTAAGAGTGACTTCAAACTCAGTCGAATTGTCACCAATTTGTTCTACGTTCCAATCTAAACCAAATGCTTCGGTGACGATTTCCTGGACTTTCTGTTTTTGTCCCGGCATTGCCATCTCTATAAAAAATCCTTCAAACTTAGGACTTAAGTCATTTGGATTGTTCAGGCGATCGCTAATATCCATAAAATTCACCTCTAGTAAAATAGCAGATACAAGACTTATACCAATTCTGGCTTGAAGATGCGTAAGCGCACGCTCTTACGCACGCACGCTCTTTCGCACTCAGTAGGGGCAATTCATGAATTGCCCCTACACAGATGGGAAGCGCAACCTCACATAGAATTAGTATTACGTAACTGTTGCAGGCGATTTGTAAGTCGCTTGCACCCATGATTTCAAAGGAGACTGGAGAAGTCAGTGGTTCATCTAAGCGTGAGATAACCGCCTATTACATGCTAAAAACATCTGCATTCTAACCGTTTTTAGATTCTGATTTGACAAATTACTACGTATATTTACATTTTGCAAAGTATGTGCATTTAGAAAAAATTAACTTTTACACTGCATAATTTTGCATAATTTCGATTGCTGAAAAAATCTTATAAATTGCTCAGTCATTAACTTAGCAATTGGCTACATCTCAATAATGCGCTGATAATATTTTTTATAATGCAAATACAAGCCATCAACTGCTATAAATATTAATTATTTTTAAATGTTAATAATTTAATCAAAGTTTGTTGTTAATATTTATGAGTAACATTTTCCTTAATTAGGGTAATAAAAGATGAAAATTAGCGCACGCAATGCTATCAAAGCTACTGTGAAAAAAATTGAACCAGGCTCTATTAACACTGAAGTAGTATTAGAAATAGCACCTGGAGTAGAAATAACAGCAATAATTACAAAACATTCAGGAGAGACGCTAGGACTAGCAGAAGGCAAAGAAGCTTATGCAGTAATTAAATCAACCGATGTAATGGTAGCTGTAGAATAGATATTTAGCGACTATATCAACAAACGATTTAGAAACCCGACTTATTAAAAAAGTCGGGTTTATGGGCATGGTTGTCACTTTGAGAAAATACAAAATTAAATTTTGCTGCCAATATTTAAATTCTTAATTATTAGAAACTCAAAGAAATTAACTCAGCTTCAGTCCTTAGCGATCGCAATATCGCTGGACTTAATCAGCGCATATGCTTCTGTTCCCTCATATAGTTCTAAATCATCCGCTGATACTGTGGTAATAACCGATGTTAACTCAACTTCGTGAATTACCTTTATCGTCACTTGACTGTTAACTTCTCCGCGAATAACTTCTTTTACCACACCTTTAAGAATATTGCGAGAGCTAACTTTTAAAGGTTTCTTTTGAGTACTAATTTCTATGTGTGGAGTATCAGCACCTTTTTTCTTTGTTTGCTTGGTTGGTGGTGGTGCTGACGGTGGAGAGGAAAGCGTATTTAAACCCCGCACTAGTTCCCGCAAAATCTCCGTCTTAGTGCGCTGAGACTGCTGACAGAACTCTTCGAGAATTTTCCGTTCCTCGTCAGATGTTTGAAAAGTGATCCATCCTTGTTCTTTTCTTGGCATAGTTTTACCAATTTTATTGGTAATTTATCAGTTGTGCTGGTAAGATACTACCAAGCGTTAATTTTACGCAAAAAGTTTCTTTAATTACAATTTGACCAGAAAAAGCAGACGAATTCTGGCTTTGATTAGCAGAATGCTGGCAATTAACTTGCCGCTGCTAACTCCATCTTCTGTAGTAGCACAATTTAACAGCACCTTGCTGGTATCAGGTGGATACTTTCAAGCAAGCAGGACAGCTAGTTCTGTGGTACTCGCAGCATTTTACCAAAAAACGGTCTAGTCTTTATAGTGCCAAAGAAAGTTGGTGGTATAACGATTTGATTTGATTGCTAGCTTCTGTCTGCTTCCCAAAATAGTAATAAACCACCGATAAAAACCACAAGGAAAGCGACTGGAAATATATTTCCATTTACTATTGCTGAACTAAATACGGCTGCTATTAAACTGATGCCAAACACGATAATTACCAAACCTAAAGATTTTCTTACCATAGATTTCAAACACCCTTGAAATATTTATGCAAGTTTTAGCTTTTCATCAGCTAGCGATATAATTAAACCTTCATATGAGAGCGTAAACATTATCAAATTGAAATGGTAACATCACTCGTCACATCTGTTGAAATCTGCAAACCTGGATTTTAATTGTGCTTGAAAAATATCTGAAATAAAAGATACAATTTTCTATGCTTATTTGTAGTAAGGGCTTCAGCCCTTAAAACCGAAGTTATGAGGGCTGAAGCCCTCACTACGAATCAAGAGAGTATTTTACGTTGACAGATAATTCAATCTGTTTTTACCTGTCTTTCTAGAAACCACGCTAACGCGGCTAATCCTAATAATAATGGTGTCAACCAATCGCCCCAACGTACATAAAAAGTTTGCGTTTGTCGGCGATAAATTGTTTCGACGTGAGTTTCGTAAGTATTGTGTCCAGATATCCACAAAGTTCTGCCGTGAGGATCAACAAAAGCTGAGTATCCCGTATTCGTTGCCCGCACTCCCCATCTATCAGTTTCAATTGCCCGCATGATATCTTGGGCATGGTGTTGAGCAGGCATGGCAGCGCTGTAATGGGCATCGTTAGAAGGACTAAGTATAAATTGTCCACCTGCGGCAGCTTGACGGCGGAATTGTTCGGAAAAAGCAGATTCGTAACAAATACCAACAATAGCACGACCAAAAGGTGTGTTAAATACTTGATTTGATGAGCCGGGAACTTGGTGTTCGTCTAAAGGTGATAACCGCTGAATAATACCGCCTAAAATTTCCTCAAAGGGAATATACTCGCCAATAGGAACTAACTTTGTTTTATCGTAACGGCTGAAAATTTCTCCGTTACCAGTAAAGGTAAATAAGCTATTTGTATAACTGCGTCCTCGTTCTGCAAAAGCGCCGATCCAAGCAACTATGCCTTTTTCTCGCACTGCTGAAATCAAAGAAGTTTCCTTTAAGTCACGCTGGAAAAAAGGTAAGGCTCCTTCTGGGGTTAATACTGCATTTATACCTTGATTTGCTAATGTTAAATATCCAGTAGTGTAACCTTCAATAGCGCGACGAAAACCTTCAGGGTAAAGTTTGATTTCGTTGGGGACATTCCCCTGAATAATTCCTACTTTTAAGGCGGTTTCTGGTGGTTGCGTGAGGGGACGGCTGTATAAACTAAAGCCGATAAGGTGGATAATAAGCCAAAAAGCAAAAGGCAAAAGGTAAAAGTAAAAATTCTTTCTTCTACCTTCTACCTTTTTACTTTTTCCTTGTATCCAAGCTTCGGCAACCAAGCCATTCACGGCGACAATTGCCGCTGTCACCGCACTTGAGCCTGAAAGTTGACCTAAATGTAAAATTACGAGATTATACGGTGCCTGAGTGTAAGAAATAGTAGTCCACCACAAAGCGCCATTACTCCAAAGTGATTCTAACCCGCACCAAATAGCTGTACCAATGAGAACGCGAGTAAATTTATTTTGGCTGGAAATTGTTCTCATGGCGATCGCCCAAATAGCGACTAATGCGGCGCCCCACAAAGTAATGAATGTCCAACAAAATAAAGCTATTCCCAAACTCGCCAACCAAGGAACGCCCATCCAAGTCATCGGATGAATTCCAGTAATCCAGGATAGGGCAAGACCGTGATAACCTATACCCCAAGCGAGGGCGAGGAGGAGGGGGGAAGGGGGGGAGGGGGGAGATTGTTTTTTTGTTTGTGCAGAATTGATGACTAATACCCACAAGGGGGCTAGGGCTATCCAAGCTAAGAACCATACATTAAATGGGGCAACGGTAAGCCCCATAAAAATACCGCTTAACAAGGATGAAGTGTAAAGGCTAAAGGCTGAAAACAGCTTTTTTGTTTTATACTTCATACTTCATCCTTCATCCTTTATTTTTTATTCCACCTCTGCCACATCACCATTATCGGATGCCACATCATCGGGAGAGGAGGGAACGATCGCTACTCCGGTAATTGCGTCCTCTTCGTCTAAACGCTGCACTCGCACTCCAGTAGCAGATCGCGATTGTACAGAAATGGCATTTGTCGCTTGTCGGATAATAATACCGCGATTAGTAACCATCATGATTTCATCGTCGCTGTTGACGATGTGCAAAGCCGCCAATTTGTCTTTGGTTTTCCGGTTTTTGAATTTGGTTGCCATTAAACCTTGACCGGCACGATTTTGCAAGCGGAATTGAGCAACTGGGACGCGCTTGCCATATCCCCCCATTGTAATGACCAACACCCAAGGACCAATACTGCCGTTAGCGGGAATTTCTTGTGATTCTTCTTCTGCGATGATTTCTTCTGTTTCGATATCCTCGTTCAGGTCAACTTCTGTCTCTGTAACCGTATCCAAGGTGTCAAGAATTGCGGCTGGTAAAATTGCCATACCCACCAGTTCATCGCCTTTCTTCAGCTTCATGGCTTTGACTCCACGAGTTGCCCTACCTAGAGGACGCAATTGCTCTTGGCTACAGCGAAAGTGAATTGCCATACCCAGACGAGAACCAATGATGATGCTGTCTTCTACTCTAGCGCGTCCTACCCAGCGGAGTTGGTCGCCTTCTTCGAGAGATATGGCTATTAAGCCGTTGGCGCGAATGTTGCTAAATGCTTCCAATGCGGTTTTCTTGATGTTGCCGCCTTTGGTGAGCATTACCAGGTATTCATCGTTGCTAAACTCGGAAACGGGGACGATAGAAGTGATTTTTTCTTCTTTGGGAATCGGCAGCATTTGCACGATTGGTGTACCGCGACTTGTACGGGAACTGACGGGAATTTGATATGCTTTGACGCAGTAAACAACTCCGCGATCGCTAAAAAATAAAACACTGTCGTGATCGCAGCAACTCAAGAAATGCTCAACGGTGTCATCATCTTTCACTTTGGCAGCAGCTTTACCTCTGGTAGCACGATTTTGCGCTTCAAAGGTATTCACTGGCATTCGTTTGATGTAGCCTTGTTGAGTAATCAAAATAATCGCTTTTTCATTAGCGATCAAATCAAGGTCATCTAATTCGCCTTCACCTAATGAAATTACCGTGCGGCGCGGTGTGGCATGAGCTGCTTTTATTTGGGTAACTTCGGTTTCAATGATTTCTAAAATCCGTTCCCGCCGTGCCAATATATCTTGCAAGTCGGCAATTTGATTTTGTAAATCTTCGTGTTCCAGGCGAATTTTATCGGCTTCTAGTGCTGTTAAACGTCGCAGTTGCATTTGCAAAATTGCGTCCGCTTGCACTTCTGAAAGTCCGTAATTTGCGATTAATTCACCTTTTGCTGTGGGCGCATCCGATGCATTACGAATTAAGTTAATAATTGCATCTAAATGTGATAGGGCAATTAATAACCCTTGTAAAAGATGATCGCGTTCTTCGGCTTTTCGCAGTTCGTATTGCGTGCGTCTAGTAATCGCTTGAATGCGAAAATCTAAAAAGACGCTTAAGAACTGTTTGAGGGTAAGAACTTGCGGTTCGGAATTTACCAACGCCAACATATTTGCGCCAAAGTTGGCTTGCAAAGGCGTTTGTTTGTAGAGATTGTTTAAGACGACGCGGGGATAAGCATCGCGTTTGAGTTCGATGACGATTCGCATTCCATCGCGATCGCTTTCATCCCGAATATCTGCAATTCCTTCTAAGCGCTTTTCGTTCACCATTTCGGCGATTCTTTCAATTAACCCCGCTTTGTTGGTTTGGTAGGGCAATTCGGTGATGATAATCGCTTCTCTATCCGGGCGTCCGCGCTGTTCTACGGTTTCAATTGTAGCTACGCCGCGCATGGTAATCGAACCGCGTCCGGTGGTGTAAGCTTCTTTAATCGCGGCTGTTCCCAGAATAGTAGCTCCCGTCGGAAAGTCGGGACCGTGGATATATTGCATCAACTGGATATCAGTGATTTCCGGGTTGTGAATTAGCGCTACTAACCCATCAATCAACTCGCCCAAGTTGTGAGGAGGAATGTTAGTTGCCATACCCACAGCAATCCCAGAGGAACCGTTGAGGAGTAACTGGGGAATACGTGCGGGTAAAACTGTCGGTTCTTGTTGGGAACCGTCGAAGTTATCGATAAAGTCTACGGTTTCCGATTCGATGTCTTGGAGTAGGGCAGCGCTGGTTAAAGCTTGCAAGCGACATTCAGTGTAACGCATTGCCGCTGGCGGGTCGTTGTCTACCGAACCGAAATTACCATGCCCGTTGATTAGAGGCGATCGCATCGAAAAATCTTGCGCCATCCGCACCAAAGCATCATACACTGCCGTGTCGCCGTGGGGATGATATTTACCCAGCACTTCCCCGACTACACGAGCACATTTCCGAAACGGACGGTCTGCTGTCAACCCCAACTCATGCATGGCATAAAGGATGCGGCGATGCACAGGTTTCAGACCATCCCTGGCATCTGGCAACGCCCGACCTACAATTACGCTCATCGCGTATTCCAGATAAGACCGGGACATTTCGTTCCGCAGATCGGTGGGGATTATCCTATCCTGGGAATAAGTCATATAACCTTAAAAAACTCCAAAAGTGGCAGATTTTTGCTTTTTTAATTCAGTAAACGCCGAATTATTCTAAATTTGTCTTGAATAATGGCAATTATTTGTTAAAATTCTAGCACATTTTGCCTTCGTTTGCCGGGGTTAGGGACTGGGGAGACAAGGAGACAAGGAGACAAGGAGACAAGGAGACAAGGAGACAAGGAGAATAATTCTTCTTTCTCCCCATCCCCCCCTCTCCCCATCCCCCCCTCTCCCCATCCCCCCCTCTCCTAGTCTTCTTGACGGGATTCGGAAGATTTGAGTTGAGATGCAATCAAGGGAACTTTAGGGGCAAGAAAAAATCCCATCAAACTGGCAAAGAGAATCGGTGTCATGGGACTGAAGTTAGTTAATTTTGACAGCAGCAAAGTTGTACTTACAGGTGTGCGCGTCACTGCTGCATTGATAGCAGCCATTGTACAAATCATTGCCAGCGCCGGATTAATTCCTGGAATTAAAATTGCGATCGCTTTGCCGATACAAGCACCAGTGAAAAATAAAGGTATGATAAATCCACCTCGCCATCCACCTGTAACGGTAAGGCTAATCGCAGCCATTTTGCCCAAAGCAAGAGTTAAGAGGAAAACAGCATCCAAGTTAGTATTAACGACAGATTCCAACTCTTCATGTCCAAAATAACGAGTTAGCGGCAATATTGCGACTAAACAGCCTAATGCCAGTCCTGCTAGTGTTGTGCGTAAATAAATTGGTCCGGGAATCTGGGTGTATAAGCGATCGCAAGAGCGAAAAATACCGATAAAAATCCATCCTGCGACTGCCCCAATCATCCCAAACAAAATAGCCAAAGCAAAATCATCAATGTTTTCTAGCTGGTAGTTGGGGAAATGCCAAGTTGGGGCAATTCCCAAGTGTGTAATTGCCGCAAACACCACATAACTAGCACAACTCGAAACAATCGCTGGCATCAACGCTTCGTAGTACTCCACGATATGCTGATGGTGTAAAATTTCTAAAGCGAACATCGCACCCCCAAGAGGTGCGCCAAACAAAGCTGTAAAACCCGCAGCCATTGCCGCTAAACTCATAGTTCTGAGGTCTTCACCTTGAAGTTGCCAGCGATCGGCAATCCAAGTACCAAAAGAACCTGTAACCTGTACTAGTGGTGCTTCTGGTCCAGCACTGCCCCCTGCTGATATACTCACTAAAGAAGCCAGAATCATTGAAGGATTTTTGCGAGCATCCAGCCGTCCGCCGCGAAAATGGATATTATCGACAATCACGGCGATTTCACCAGGATTTCCCAAAAAATGAATCACCAGCCCAATAACTAAACCGGCTAATGGCATCACTATCAACAAACTCAGACCGTTAAATCGTTGCAGTTGGTGAGTAATTAGTTCTAAAACATTCCAGTAGAAAGCAGCAAATAAACCACAAACAGTCCCCACACCTGCCCAGCGTAAAACCCACCGCGAAATCATCAGCGGATTACGTCTTAGCAGTCCAAAAAGCTGAGGTGTCCAACGTTGAGTTTGATCGGAATTGTTACGCTTTGGTAGCACTGCTGATTTCCTATTTAAATTAAAAAAATGTAACGTAAACTACCGAATATTTATGCTTTTTATGAGTAATAGCATTTATTTTGGTGTATTATCTTCCAGCCAAAGGAGGGTTGATTTTCTGTGCCTTATGCGGTCATCTTGGTAATTTAAGCCCCAAGATAGTGTGTGTCTCATCGCAGCAGAGTTTAAGCTGAGGCGTAAGTTCTATAGGGCAAAAATTATGACTGAGGAAAAACATATTAATCAAGCTGAAAAGATGAATCCAGAGGAGGATGCGCCAGAATTAAGTCCAGAGGTGTTGGACATGATCAAACATCCGCCCAATATTGAAGATGTGTTACGGGAATTACCCCCAGAAGAACTTCGAGGTATGCCGGGTGTAGTACCGGAAATGCTTGATGAACCAAACGATGAAATGAGTGGTATCGGTTAACAATAGTACAATTCGTCAACAAAAACGCCCGCAGGCTAGAAGCCTGGGGCTACCAGAACAAAGCCTGCGAAGGCAGGCTATCAGTTTTTCAGCCTGCGAAGGCAGGCTTTGTCCGTGTAGCGATACCCTTACAGGGTATTGCTGCAACATCAAAATACTCTATACAAACCTTTTATTAAAGATACAATTGAAACCGCTGTATCCTGCTGCCCACTTTGCTGACGCTATGTTCCCAGTTATCTATAGTAGCGAGTTTTTGGAACACAAAACTGGATATCTTCATCCAGAGAAGCCAGAAAGGTTAACAGCGATCGCTTCCGCTATTAAAGCAGCTGCGTTTGCAGAACAAATTGAATGGCGATCGCCTACACCAGCATCCCAAGCGCTTGATTTGATGTCTGTTCTGCAACAAGCACACACTCCGCGCTACATTCAAAAAGTCCAACAAATCGCTTCTACCGGCGGTGGTTATTTGGATGGAGATACGCCAATTTCCCCGCGCAGCTACGATGTAGCATTATTGGCAGCGAGTGCTTGGGTGGATGGAATTAATGCTGTGTTAGCAACTGAAAATCCCGCTTTTGTGCTAGCGCGTCCACCGGGACATCACGCCGAAAGTGATACGGGGATGGGGTTTTGCTTATTTTCTAATGCAGCGATCGCCGCTTTTTACGCTTTACAACAACCGGGAATTCAACGTGTCGCTATTCTTGATTGGGATGTACATCATGGTAATGGTACACAGGCGATCGTTGAAACTAACCAGCAGATTGCTTTCTGTTCGCTACATCAATACCCCTGCTATCCCGGTACTGGCAGAGCCACAGAACGCGGTTTTCATGATAACGTGTTAAACTTACCCGTGCCACCTGGTAGCGATGTGGCAGTATATCAGCCGCTATTTGAAAAAAAGATAATTCCCTTTTTAGCCAACTTTCAGCCAGATTTACTGATTGTCAGTGCTGGTTACGATGGAAACGCTGACGATCCTTTAGCAATGATTAATTTACAACCAAAAGATTATGGTTTGTTCACCGATTATTGTTTGGGATTAACTCGGAAAATTCTTTTTGGCTTAGAAGGCGGCTATGATTTTAAAACACTTTCTCAATCAGTAGTCGCCACCATAGAACGTTGTTTATAACCGTAGTATAGCGATTTCCACTCAGGTGAGGTACAAAATTATATGGCGGGTTGTAGGGGCACGGCAGTGCCGTGCCCCTACGGGTGTACCTCATTAAACCGAGAAACGCTATAAGCGTTGAAACGCTTATTTGGGGCACTGAAGTGCCCACTACAATAGAACGTTGTTTATAACCGTAGTAAGCGTTGAAACGCTTATTTGGGGCACTGAAGTGCCCACTAGAAATACTTTCGCGTCAGCGATCTACAAAGCTAGATTCACTAATAGGAACATTGCCAAGTTTTGACTCGCCCAAATAGTTATAAACCGCTCTTGACACTTGACGAATAAAGCTTACAGCCCCATCATCGTAATTTGGTCTGCGTACCAAAATACCCGCTAAATAGCTTTTACCGTTTGGCATTTGAATTATGCCAGCATCGCCCAATATAAATCTGAGTGTACCAGTTTTGTGAGAAATTATAGCTTTCTTATCTATACCAGCGGGAAGTAAAGACCTATTGCGAGTCCCGCGCATAATGGCTAAAACTTGATTGCGGCTTTTTGGTGATAGCAAACGATTGTTAGTAAGTAACGCTGACAGTCTTACCAAATCTTTCGGGCTAGTTGTATTCGTACCACCGACATCAGGAAGATTATTCCGAATTACTGTATTTTGCAATCCCCAATTACGAAAGCGTTGATTTAGTTTAGTTTCTCCGCCCAAACGGTCGATAATCATATTCGTCGCCGTATTGTCGCTAATAACTATCATATTAGTTAGGGTTTGCAAAACGCTGAATTTTGTGCCTACAGGCTTGTATTGCATTGTTCCAGATTCGCCTGCAATTAAGCCACGGCGCATCACCAGTTTTTCATTCAGCTTAATTCTACCCGCATCTATTTCTTCAAACAAAGCTACTAAAACCGGGAATTTAATTGTACTAGCTGCTGAAAATATCTTTTCGCCATTAATATCTACATAGTTACCTGTTTGTAAATCTAAGAAAAACATTCCCGGACTTAAAGAACGATAACGATTCATTAATGCTTTTATTTGGGAATTTAAAACTGGTATTTCTTGACCTAAATTCACAACTCCCGCAAATAATGAAGCATCAGTTGGGGCGATCGCAATATCTTGGCGGTTTTCACCAGCCGAAAATGAGACATCATTTGGCTGACGGTTAATTGATGAAAAATTCACCACCCAATGCGATCGCGAATCGCCTTTAATTGAAAGACCTTGAGGAGAAATATTGTAACCAGGTGCTAATTCAATTACTAATCGAGTGCTTTTTTCATCAGGTTGTCCAATGCGAATTTCTTTAATAGCTTTGCCAAAGCTTTTTCGCATCGTTGTAGTGTCAATAGTCGTTCCAGGTAAGTCAATTACTAACCGTTTAGGGTTATCAAGTAAAAAAGCTTTAGGCTGTATACCAGAATCGGTGGTGATATGTAACTGATTTTGAGCTTGGTCAAAATACCAAGATTCTAATTTAGCTGCATTTGCTTGCTCAGACATTAACACTAAACTAGCCAAGCTTGCCAAAAATAAGCGACATTTCATGTGCGTGTTTAAAATGTATTTACATTTACTTAAACTTTCTTTACTGGATTTTCGCTTTGCATCAGGAAAATAAAATGTCAAAAAAATCAATAAACATTTAATAATGAAAATATACAAATACAAAAAATTGTGCCATTGCCATTGGCAAAAGCAATTAAAATCATTTAATAATAAAAGGGTGGAAAACACCCACCACCTAGACGAAGAGATGATAATTGATGTTTCCACCCTGCCGATAAATTTTGGTCAGCCTTTTTCAAGTTAAAACATAAGGCGTTGCAATCATCTGCATTCCCCCTGGTGCGGCTAAAGTCAAACCACGACGCACAGGACGCACAGGACGCTTATTTACTAGCGAGACTTGAAACTGAGAAAGAATTGTTGCCAATACCACTTTCATTTCATACTGAGCAAAAGCCAAACCAATACAGCGACGATTACCACCACCGAAGGGTAAATACTCGTATTGGGAAAATTGTCTTTCTAAAAAGCGTTCTGGTTTGAACTGCTTCGGTTGTGGGTAGACTTCTTCGCGGTGGTGTGCTAAGTAGATACTGGGGACTACTATAGTTTTTGCTGGTAGATGATAGCCCATAATTTTAATTGGGGATTTGACTACCCGAATAAAACCATTCATTGCGATCGGATAAATTCGCAGTGTTTCTTGGCATACTGCATTTAAATAAGGCAGTTTAGCAATAATACTTGGATCTGGGTTGTTACCAAAAAAAGCGAGTTCTTTTAGTAGTTTGTCGCGCACTTCCGGTAAATAATCAATCCAGTAAAAAGCCCAAGTTAATGCAGAAGCGGTAGTTTCATGTCCCGCAACCAGCAGCGTCATTAACTCATCGCGTAATTCTTGATTTGACATCGGCTGTCCGTCATTATAACGAGCAGACATCATCAAACTGAGGATATCTTGGCGATTTTGGTTTGATTCAGTTCTTCGTTCTTCAATTAAAGCATAAACAAGCTTATCAATTCGTTCCATCAAACGCAGCACTCGACCCCACGGACTCCACGCGCCTAAATCTTTTTGGATGAACCGAAAAAAGAAGGCAGCGGACATAAATGGAGAACCCATGAAATCCAGCACGGATGTTAGAAGCTGACGAAGTTCTTGAAAACGCTGTCCTTCATTTAAGCCAAAAACAACTCGTAAAATGACGCGCATGGTGATTTCTTGCATCGACGAACGAATATTAAAAGACTTGTTAATTTTCCATTCGTCGCTTACTTGCTGGGTGATTTGGCGAATAGTTTCACCATAAGCCCGCATTCTATCACCATGAAAGGGAGGGGTTAATAATTGGCGTTGGCGGTGGTGGCGATCGCCATCCAGTAAAATTAAAGAATTATCGCCTAGCAAAAATCGTAAACCTCGATTTCCCCTTCCACTTTCAAAATGCACAGAATCAGCAGCAAAAATCTCTTGTAGTGCTTGCGGATGACTAAAGTAGACAATAACAGAATCGCTCGTATTGGAAAGAGTGAACGTGTCACCATAAGAAGACGCAAAATTATCAGCGTATTCCAACGGCTGAAAAACAAATTTCATCTGCCGCAGAAATATCGGCATTTTTGGTCCATCAGGTAGATTTACGTTTGCGGTCATATCTGCTTCTAAAGTTGATGGCTTCTCGATTCTATCGTTGCCTATTGAAGAGGGGAAAAGGGTAAAGGGGAAAGGGAAAAGAATTATTACCAATGCCCCATGCCCAATGCCCCATGCCCAATGCCCCATTACCCATTGCCCAATGCCCCATTCCCAATTACCAATCTTTTATGTCACATAAAGATGTATAGTCTTGTAAGGTAGCGTCAGTAGCAAAAAGTAAGTGGCAAAAATCATCGCTATCCTCAATGGCAAAGGTGGCGTGGGTAAAACCACTACCGCCGTCAATCTGGCTGCAACATTTGCTAAAGAGAAAAAGGTTCTTCTCATTGATGCAGATATTCAAGGTTCTGCTAGTTGGTGGTATAGCCGCAGTCAGAATGGTATGGGGTTCGACCTATCCCAAGAGACAGATCCTCAACTTTTAGGTAATTTAGGAAAGATAACAGGTTACGATTTAGTAATGGTAGATACGCCCCCGGCGCTGCGGTCTGAAGCTTTAGCGGCGGTATTGGCGATCGCAAACTATTTGGTTTTGCCTACACCCCCAGCACCAATGGATTTAGCTGTCCTAATTGACACAATTCAAAAAGCCGTCACTCCCTTGGGAACACCCCATCGAGTGTTGCTAACCAAAGTGGATACACGGAGTTTGGCAGAAGCACAGGAAGCTAAAAATACCTTGGTACAGTTAGGAATACCTGCTTGCAATAACTTTATTCGTGCTTACAAAGCACACGAACGAGCAGCGCTGGATGGTATGGCGATTACTCAATGGCGAGGAAATAATGCACGCGAAGCGGAGTCAGACTACCGCCGCGTAGCTGATGAATTAAAGCGTGATTGGAGGAAATTATGGTTAAGAGACGTGTAGCCGACGTGCTACAAGAACAAGCACAAAAATTTACACCAGAGGAAACCGAATCTGCAATCGAAGTTCCTGCTGAGGCAATTGTAGAACATGCCGAATCATCTGAAGAATTGTTAACAGATACACCTGAGCAAACTCCGGCTAGACGCACTCCAACCAAGGCTGATTTAGAAGCAATGGTCAAAGAGTTGCAAGAAAAAGACGAACGATCGCGCCAGAGAGAAAAAAAATTACAGCAAGAAAATAGTGATTTGCAGTCAGCTTTGTCTGGTGAGCAAGCGCTTTTGTCAGAACAAAAAGCATTAGTAGAACGATTGACAAAAGAACTTTATGATGCTAAGAAAGCTGCACTACAACTTGCAGAAGCTAATTCCCAACTTATAGAAGAAAGCAATCTTCTCAAAAAAGAAAAGGAAAAGGAAAAAGAAAGCATTGTTGTCAAACAAGAAAAGGAAATTATCCCAGCTAGCAGCTACAGAAAATCATATCAGGCATTAGAAAAAGCACCGCAACACCAACCGGAGCAAAATCAATTTAAACCAGCCGCTAGCTACTACAAAAAATCATATTACTCATCCCAAAAGCCACCACAACCACAACCCGAGCAACATGAATTTAAACCAGCCGATAGTTACAAAAAATCACACCGCTCATCGGTAGATTTAGCGCAAAATCAACCGGATGAAGGTGGTGATAATTCTTCTCAAATGTGGTTACTTGATTAAATGATTTCAAGAAAGCGCATATGACTGCTTTAGTAGCTCAAGCCTTTTTGGGATGCGGCTATAAAGGTTTATACTTGTGAGTCAGTGTTTTTGCGATAGTAAGGAATAGTTGATAATAGCGATCGCCAGATTTATAAATACTTAATAAAAAGTAAGCTTTGTTTGACTAAAAATCTCAGAAACGCATATATTATTAATTAAATCAAAGTAATCTTTGCGGTTACTGGGAGTATTAGGTGCTTATTTTTGGATGTACAACTTTTTAGCGATCGCCTACTTTCAAAATCAATTCTTACCTTTTGCAGAAGCGAAAATTTCCATCGCAACTCATGCTTTGCACTATGGAACCGGCGCTTTTGGCGGACTACGAGGTATCCCAGATCCACAAGAACCTAAACAAATCTTATTATTTAGATTAGACCGCCATTGTCAAAGGTTAAGTGACAGTGCAAAATTCCTACACTACAACTTATCAGCAAACAAAATAGAAGAAATTATAATTGAATTTGTTAAAAGAAATAAGCCTACCAAGTCTTTTTATATTCGACCTTTTGTCTACACCTCAGATTTAGGAATTTTACCCAGACTTCATAACATTGATAAAGATTTCTTTGTTTATGGTTTGGAATTAGGAGATTATTTATCTCCTGAAGGAGTCAGTTGTCGATTTAGTTCTTGGTATCGACAAGAAGACCGCAGCTTCCCATTAAGAGGGAAAATTAGTGCCGCGTATATTACTTCTTCTCTTGCGAAAACCGAAGCTGTGGAATCTGGTTTTGACGAAGCAATTTTAATGAATTCTCAGGGTAAAGTAAGTGAAGCCTCCGGGATGAATATTTTTATCGTCAGGAATGGGCAAATATTTACCCCAGCAAACGATCAAGATATTCTAGAAGGAATTACCAGAGATAGCATTTTGACAATTGCAAAAGACTTGGGTATTAAAATTGTAGAACGCTCTGTTGATAAATCTGAGCTTTTAATTGCTGATGAAGTTTTCTTAAGTGGTACAGCAGCAAAAATTGTTCCAGTAACAAGAATTGAAAGTTATAAATTACCACAAAATAGACCAATAACTGAAAAACTCAGAGAAAAACTCATAGCAATTACAGAAAATCGAGAATCCAAATATCGAGATTGGCTGTATCCGATTTCTATTATTTAGTCATTAATCAATGACAAATAACAAAGGGCAAACGAGAGCAGTCATTCATAAAGTAGGGTGCGCGATCGCCATACCCGCAGTGAATTTTGACAAATTACACAACTAGAAAGCACCGTAATGCACCAATATAAGGTGGTGAGTTACACTTCCCGCTTCGCACTCTACACGCGAATGGTGCTGTGGTGGAACTGAAAGTTAATATTTCCTGATTTAGACTAGTACAGGGTGGCGGAAATAAACCGACCATTTTTGTGAGAGACTAAGCAAGAAGGGTCAAAACCCTTATGGGTAGTTTTTAAGGAATCAAGGTGTGGCAA
>NZ_JBPAOH010000135.1:0-21417 GCF_050875635.1 Tolypothrix sp. VBCCA 56010 | reverse complement strand
AAATACCTCATTTCTGGTTCTTTTGACACCACACTCAAAGTCTGGGATTGGCAAACTGGGGTTGAAGTGCGTACTTTAAGTGGTCATACTTCCTGGGTTAATGGGATCGCTTTTTCAGCTGATGGCAAATACCTCATTTCTGGTTCATATGACACCACACTCAAAGTCTGGGATTGGCAAACTGGGGTTGAAGTGCGTACCATAAGTGGTCATAGTGACTGGGTTAATGCGATCGCTTTTTCGGCTGATGGCAAATACCTGGTTTCTGGTTCATATGACTCCACCCTGAAAGTCTGGGATTGGCAAACTGGGGTTGAAGTGCGTACTTTAAGTGGTCATACTTCCAGGGTTAATGCGATCACTTTTTCGGCTGATGGCAAATACCTCATTTCTGGTTCAAGTGACACCACACTCAAAGTCTGGGATTGGCAAACAGCAGTTGAAGTGGGTACTATACCGGGTCATACTTCCAGTGTTAATGCGATCGCTTTTTCACCTGATGGCAAATACCTGGTTTCTGGTTCTCTTGACTCCATACTCAAAGTCTGGGATTGGCAAACAGCAGTTGAAGTGCGTACTATACCGGGTCATACTGGCTGGGTTTATGCGATCGCTTTTTCACCTGATGGCAAATACCTAGTTTCTGGTTCATCTGACAAAACCCTGAAAGTCTGGAATTGGCAAACAGGGGTGGAAGTGCGTACTATACCGGGTCATAATCGCTCGGTTTATGCGATCGCTTTTTCAACTGATGGCAAATACCTGGTTTCTGGTTCATCTGACAAAACCCTGAAAGTCTGGAATTGGCAAACAGGGGTTGAAGTGCGTACTATACCGGGTCATAATCGCTCGGTTAATGCGATCGCTTTTTCAACTGATGGCAAATACCTGGTTTCTGGTTCATCTGACAAAACCCTGAAAGTCTGGAATTGGCAAACAGGGGTTGAAGTGCGTACCTTAAGTGGTCATAATTCCAGTGTTAATGCGATCGCTTTTTCAACTGATGGCAAATACCTCATTTCTGGTTCATATGACTCCACACTCAAAGTCTGGGATTGGCAAACTGGGGTTGAAATGCGTACCTTAAGTGGTCATACTCGCTCGGTTAATGCGCTCGCTTTTTCACCTGATGGCAAATACCTGGTTTCTGGTTCATCTGACTCCACACCCAGAGTCTGGGATTGGCAAACAGGGGTTGAAGTGCGTACTTTAAGTGGTCATAGTTCCAGAGTTTATGCGATCACTTTTTCACCTGATGGCAAATACCTGGTTTCTGGTTCACATGACACCACACTCAAAGTCTGGGATTGGCAAACTGGAGAAGTAATTGCCACTTTCACAGGTGAGAGTGCAATAAACTGCTGTGCTGTTGCAGGCGATCGCCTGACAATTATCGCGGGGGAAGCATCAGGACAACTGCATTTTTTGCAATTAGAGGGGGTGTGATGAAGTACAATCTAAATCAGACGATTTTGTGAGCGATAAAAGGGACGTTTCACCACAACTGCGGGGTAAGCTTTGCCGCGAATTTCTACTTCTAGCTGCTGACCAACACTTGCTAACTCAGTGGGAACGTAAGCAAGGGAGATGGGATAACCAAGTGTAGGTGATAAAGTTCCACTGGTAACTTCCCCCACTACTTTACCTGCTGATAATATTTGATAGCCGTGACGAGCAATATTACGTCCTTGCATTTGCAAACCTACCAACCGACGCTGCACCCCATCAGCTTTCTGCTGTTCTAAAATTGAACGTCCGATAAAATCACCTTTGCGATCCAGATGAACTAACCAACCCAAACCCGCTTCTAAGGGAGTGGTGTTTTCATCGATATCTTGTCCATAAAGTGCCATTGCCGCTTCTAGTCGCAAAGTGTCTCTCGCACCAAGTCCACAAGGAATGACACCAGCTTGAATCAGATTTTGCCACAACTCGACCCCCACATCTGGATCTAGCATCACCTCAAATCCATCTTCCCCCGTGTAACCTGTGCGGGCAAGAAATGCCGATTTCCCGAATATAGTTGCATCCAAATGACCAAATGCTTTGACTGTAGTTAAGTCTGCTGACACAAATTGCTGAATAATGCTGCTTGCTTTTGGTCCTTGGACGGCAATTAAGACTTTTTCTGCTGACAAGTCTTGAAATTTCACCTCTTCAATGTCCAGGTTTTGCAATAACCATGCTTTGTCTTTGCCTGTGGTTGCCGCATTGACTATAATTACAGTTTTTTGTATGCCTGTTGTGCTGTCTTCACCTTGATAATATACAATGATGTCGTCAATAATTCCCGCTCTTTCATTTAACAACACCGTGTATTGCGCTTGACCTGGTTGCAAGCGACTCAAATCTGAGGGAACTAAACGCTGAAGCTGTGAAATTACGCTTTTACCTTCTAAAGTAAACTTACCCATGTGGGAAATATCAAACATTCCCGCAGCATTTCTCACCGCTTCATGTTCCCGGCTAATACCAGTAAATTGTACAGGCATTTCCCAACCGCCAAAGCTGGTTAATCTTGCTTTCAGTTCGACAGCAAGTTGATATAAAGGAGTTTGTGCCAGGGTAGTGATAATTTCTTCTTGATTAGCCACAAGTATTTATTGCGATCGCACGTCTATTTTAATATACCCTCACCCTGGAAGGGTGGGGCTATACGAACGAAGCCTGCCTTCGCAGGCTAAGAGGGCGATCGCACGTCACTTAAAAGATAAATTTACCACAAAAATTCTCTCTCTTCCTCATTCCTCCGTGAACTCTGCGTCGCGCCAGTCGCCTCAACGGGGGGGAACCCCCGCACAGCGCTGGCTTCTCTGCGGTTCGTTTTTCCATAACGATGACTAAAGCAACCTTGAATACTCAAAACCCGCAAATCAAAAGAAACTATATTATTGAGGTGTTAGAACAGTTAAGCGTTGAATATCAAAATACTAAGCAAGAAAGAAAAGAACTTGCAGCGTTATATCTTAATTTTGAGGAAGAATTCACTATTTTATAAGAAATCGAACTTTTAACAGTAGATATCCGAGGTTATGCCAGTCAAATTCAAACACGGGGTTGGATTGAAAATGAACAACAAGCAATTAATCAATTAAAAGATATGCGACTTTTAGATGTTCCGGCGATCGCTCAATTTTACTTAACAACTAAAAGAGAATACAGACGAATCAAAGCTTATATGCAAATGCTAGATTACTTACGCTTGCTGATTATTGAATATTTGCAACTAAATCAATACTTACAACCAGAATCAGTTTAACTTAAAAACAATATTGAAAATTACCATAAATAGCAAAAAACAAAATCCCCTCATAGAACAATTCCCACCAACACCACAATTAGCATTGATGGGAATGTAGAATTTTCTAATTCGTAATCAGCGCGAAGAGCGCTTCTTAACTACTTAGACTGACGCCCAGCGCCCATTTCCATTACAATACTACGTGTGAAGTCAACGCGCTTTTCAAAATCCAAGCCTTTGATGGTATCGACAAACTGCTTGGTATTTTCAGGCGGTTGATAATCAGATGGCATTGGTATAATAACGCCTTCTTCCATACCTTGAGACAGTCGCAACCAAACATCAATTTTCGCGCTAGAACTCAAAGCATTATACGCACGGCTAATATCACTATCTGCACCACTAGCAATGTCACGCATAGCTTGTAGTTGTTGCTTGTGATCCATTGCTTTAATCGCGTCATATTCAGCAGCAGCAGTTTCTTGGGCAGAAGTTTGGTTTGCTGGTATCACTTGGTCTTTAATATCTAAGTAACCAAACCACAATACGCCCAGTTTAGTATCTACATCAAAGCCGCGAAACTGTTCTACAGCTTGTTTGGTCTTGTCATCAGTTGCAAAAGTCATACAAATAAATCTCCGATTGCTTAAACGTTAACTCAGTAACTAAAATTACTAAGCTAAATAAATGCACATTACTTCCAGAATCTTATAAATCATGGTTTATTCCTTAACCCTGCTGTAGACATATATAGTTGTCACAGCTTTTGACAGATGTAAATAATATATCTTTGATTAAAAAAATTCAGAATTACAGTCATTTTTAATCTAGACCGCAGTAATGTGAAAACTGGTGTAAATAAACTACCGATATGAGTTCAAAAGTAAAGCTGCATTGAATTTATTTACGTATAAATACGTAAATAAATACATGTTTGATGAATTTTTGACAAAGTTGTTTCAGTTGTGACAGGCGATCGCTATATTTTTAGTTAAGCTGTAAGCGCCAAGCTATGATATCAAGCACATTATGCACTGGTTGTTATCTGGACCGTTGAGTGTAGAGAAATTGACGGTTAAGATTGCTGGTTTACCCGCATCATTACAAAACTTAAAGCTGGTGCAGATGTCAGATTTTCACTATGATGGTTTGCGGTTGAGTGAAAAAATGTTAGAAAAAGCGATCGCCCTCAGCAACGAAGCCGAACCAGATTTAGTATTATTAACCGGCGACTACATCACCACCACCCCAGCACCGATTCACCAATTGGTGCTAAGACTCAAACATTTACAAAGTCGTGCCGGAATATATGCTATACTAGGAAACCACGATATATGCTATCGCAATTCCAAAGCAGAAGTTACAGCCGCCCTCACAAGTATCGGAATTAACGTATTGTGGAATGAAATCGCCTATCCAGTAGGAAGAGAATTACCAATAGTAGGATTAAGCGATCGCTACTCACGGGAATTTAATCCAGCACTAGTTATGAACCAACTAGATCCGGCGACACCTTGCATTGTATTATCCCACAATCCAGACACAGCCGAGATATTGCAACAATGGCGAGTAGATTTGCAACTATCAGGTCATACTCACGGCGGTCAAATAATCATTCCGAAAATGGGTCCCGCCCTGCTTTATCATCGCAAAATCCTGCGAAAAATACCAATGAAAATACGGCGACGAGTTCCATGTTTGCGAAGAGAATACTCAGTAGTCCGCCATTGGGAATGGGCGCAAGGATTGCATCAAGTCGGAAAAAATCAATTATACGTCAATCGCGGCTTAGGAACTTATTTCCCAGGACGTTTATTTTGCCCCCCAGAAGTTACAATAATCACCTTAGAGGGTTAGTGGGGCATCGGGCATCGGGCATCGGGCATCGGGCATCGGGCATCGGGCATCGGGCATCGGGCATCGGGCATCGGGCATCGGGCATCGGGCATCGGGCATCGGGCATGGTCTATGTGGGAGGCGTGAAATACGTCTAGCTTCTTTTTATTCCCAATGCCCATTATCCATTACCCATTACCCATTACCAATTCCCAATGCCCATTACCCACTAACAACTAACCAACAACTATCAACTAACAATTTAAATTTTGGTAAGCTATAAGCGCTAGTATGAGGAGAGTCTCTGGCGCTATGCATTGGTTGTTAACAGGATCTTTAAGAGTAGATAACCTGACGATAAAGATAGCGGAACTTCCAACATCTTTACAAGGCACAAAACTAGTGCAATTGTCAGATTTTCACTACGATGGTTTGCGGTTAAGTGAAGAAATGTTAGAAAAAGCGATCGCTTTCAGTAACGAAGCCGAACCCGATTTAGTTGTATTAACCGGCGACTTCGTAACCGACGATCCTACCCCAATTCATCAACTAGTACATCGACTCAAACATCTGCAAAGTCGCTGTGGTATTTATGCCGTACTCGGCAACCACGATATACATTACAACAAATCCAAAACAGAAATTACCACCGCTTTAAATAGCATCGGGATTCATGTTCTGTGGAATGAAATCGCCTATCCTCTAGGAAAAGAATTACCAATAGTAGGACTAGCCGATTATTGGTCAAGAGAATTTAATCCCGCACCAGTAATGAATCAAATAGATCCTGCAACAGCCCGCATCGTCTTATCGCATAATCCAGATACAGCCAAGATATTGCAACAATGGCGAGTAGACTTGCAACTATCAGGTCATACCCACGGTGGTCACATCGTCATTCCTGGCATTGGTCCGGTGATAGTTTATTATAAAAAGCTTCTAAAAATACTTCCCAAAAAACTGCGGCGTTGGGTGCCCATTTTGCGCGGAGACTGTTCTAAAGTAGTGCGATATTGGGAATGGGCGCAAGGTTTTCATCATGTAGGAGAAAATCAATTATACGTCAATCGCGGCTTAGGAACTTATTTCCCAGGACGCTTATTTTGTCCACCAGAAGTTACTGTAATTACGTTAATTAGTTAGTTGTTAGGTGATAGTTGATAGTTGATAGTGGTTAATGGGCATTGGGCAATGGGCATTGGGCATTGGGCAATGGGCATTGGGAATAAAAAGAAGCTAGACGTATTTCACGCCTCCCACATAGACCATGCCCGATGCCCCATGCCCCATGCCCCATGCCCCATGCCCAATTCCCACTATCCACTAACTATAATAGACTAAACCGCCCAAAGCTACGATCGATACATATCAGCAGCTTGGGCGGTTTATAAGCGATTCAATAGATTGAGAAGAGTAAAGAATCAGAGGTAACTAACTCGACTAATGTGGACAATACTCGCAATACGTGATACTTAACAATTGTGCATCCTTCATTCCAACTAGGCAGGCATTTTTGGCTGTGCGTTCAAAAACCTCCAAAACGACTTTACATGAACTTAAGGCTAAAACACGTTCTTAGGATACAACAATCGAGCAGTTATTGCGAGAACATTAGAGCAGGAGGCACAGGCTCTAATTTGAAGTTTTTGGTTGAAGGTTTAACTTCTCTGTACCTGTTTATAAGTTAGCATTACTCTTTTTAAGCGCAGCAGTCATATTACCAAAGTTGATTACCATTAACTTATCGCAACAATTGCGAAATCTTTCTTAAGATTTGGGGTGTTTTGGTAGAGACGTTCCGGCGGAACGTCTCTACGTGTATTCAATAAAAACGCAATCTGCTGTATATTAGCCATGACAGCCTCACTCACAAGGCAATAACGTAATAGTTTTATCTCCACTGCCACTAGCAAGCGTCTTACCATCTGGACTAAAGGCAACGGAATACACTGCATCTTCAGATCCTGTAAAAGTATAGAATTCCTTGCCCGTATCCACCTGCCATAACTTGATAGTCTTATCTTTACTACCACTAGCTAAAATCTTGCCATTTGGACTGAAAGCCACCGAACAAACATCATCAGAATGTCCAGTTAGGGTGCAGATTTCCTTGCCTGTATCCACCTGCCATAGCTTGATAGTCTTGTCTTTACTACCACTGGCTAAAATCTTGCCGTTTGGACTGAAGGCAATGGAATTTATCCCCCCAAACCAGTCGGAATGACCTTTAAGGGTAAGAACTTTCTGTTTAGCCAGATGCCAAATGTTGATGGTTTTGTCATTCCCAGCACCACCACTGGCTAAAATCTTTCCATCCGGACTGAAAGCAACGCACAAAACGTCATCTGAATGCACTTTTAGGGTGTATATTTCTTTTTCTGTGTCTAATGACCAAAGTTTGACTGTTTTATCTTTACTACCACTGGCTAAAGTCTTTCCATCTGGACTAAAGGCAACACAGCAAACATTTTCTTCATGTCTGGTGAAGGTGCAAATTTCTTTTGCGGTAAGCACATCCCACAATTTAACAGTTTTGTCATCACTAGCACTAGCTAATTTCTTGCTATCGGGGCTAAATGCCACTGAATTAACGCTTCCATACCAAGAGGATTCTCCGTGTCCTTTAAGAGTTTCGGGTTCCTTTTTTGCTAAGTGCCAAATCTTTACGGTTTTATCTCCACTGCCACTAGCTAATATTTGCCCATCAGCGCTGAAGGCAACGGATATAACCTTTTCTGAATGACCTTTAAGAGTACGTACAAGTATTAAGTCTTGCATAAAGATGAGCTACAAATTTACTTAATATTTAGTATTCCCAAGTACTAGTAATATCTAACGAAACTAGATCCCCGACTTCTCAAAGAAGTTGGGGATCTAAGTCTTTCGCCTATTTAACCGCAGTAACTTTTTTATCTTCTGACAAAATCTATGTTTAACTGATACAGGTTTTGATATTGATTTCTTGACACCCCTCTATAGGCTTACTTTTTAAAATAACGAAGAGGCGTTTTGACAAGCGTATACAGCAACTACTATCCCATTAGAAAGATGCGGTTATCACTGCAATAGTTTTAGACTATTTTGTGAAAATTCATCCCAAATGAATACTGAAAGAAACGATGAAGTAGAAAATATTTTCTACTTCATACTTTTGCCTTTAGTAGCTTAGTCTTCTCCTACCAACGTTTAAGGAAAGATGTCGTGAAAGCAACAAGCTTACTCATCGGTTGTGCTTTGCTACTGAGCATAAGCCTTCCTGCTAATGCACAACAAACGCAGCAACTAAACATAGAGCAAGTTGAGGGCTATCTGGTAACGCCTCAGCAACTGGAATTTGACGAATCACTGCTGCAACAACTTAAGATACCTGCGGGATTTCGCATCAGTGTGTTTGCCAAAGACTTGGGCAACCCCCGGATGTTGGCAATAGGTCCCGATGGTACTGTCTACGTTACCCGCCGCGAACAAGGTGATGTGTTAGCGCTGTCTGACCGCAATCGTGATGGGCGTGCTGACCGAATACGGACGGTTGCCTCAGGTTACAAATACATTAATGGCATCACAATTCGTGAGAATCGTCTCTACTTTGTTACAGATAAACAACTTTACGCGGCAGATTTGCGAGCAAACGGCAAGATACGCAAACCAAAGTTGTTGATTAATGACTTGCCAGATGCGGGACAACACCCAAACCGCACCCTTGCCTTTGGTCCAGACGGATTGCTTTACATCACAGTGGGTAGCACTTGTAACGCCTGCGATGATACAAATCCAGAAAATGCGACTCTGCTACAGGCACAACCTGATGGTAGTAATCGGACGATTTATGCCAAGGGCTTACGCAATACCATCGGCTTTGGTTGGCATCCAGAAACTGGAGAACTGTGGGGTATGGATCACGGTTCTGACTGGCGTGGTAATGAACAACCGCCAGAAGAATTGAATCTCATTCAGGAGGGCGCAGACTACGGCTGGCCCTTTTGTTTTGCCGATCGCCGTCCGGATGTGTATCTACAAACAAATCCTCCAGGCATGACAAAGGAGGAATACTGCGCCAATACACAACCGCCAACGCTTACCTACACGGCTCATAGTGCGCCGCTGGGAATGTTATTTTATACAGGCTCCCAGTTTCCGGAAGAATACCGTAACGATGCTTTTGTGACCATGCGCGGTTCGTGGAATCGCAACCCTCCCTCAGGTTATAAAGTGGTGCGGGTGCGATACGAAAATGGCAAACCAGTAGAATTTGAGGACTTCATCACAGGATTTTTGGATGAAGAACAATTGACACAGTTTGGTAGACCAGTGGGTATTGCGATCGCACCGGATGGTTCGCTGTTGTTCACAGATGATACCAACGGTGTAATTTACCGGGTATCGTATGTAAGTGAGTAATCGTGGCTCGGATTGCTTTTTTTTGGTTGCATTAGTAGTTTTAATTACGACTATATGTGCCGTATTTATACTTTAAAAGGAGTGCGAATCGCAGTTGCGTTTTGCCAACTGCGATTCCTCCAAAGTCAATACGCTTGGTGTTAAGGGTAGTTCGTTGTGCCAGAACCCCGGTAACTTTTACGAAACCGGGGTTCTCGGTTTGTGCTTAACACCAACTGTATTGCCTCCAAAGTGCGCGATCGCATAAATCAACAAATGCGAAACCGCAACTGAGGTTAATATCACGCCCAGAAAGTAGAAAATAAATTACGCCTCAACGCGATCGCCTAAACCGCAGTAACTTTTTTATCTTTTGACAAAATCGATGTTTAAGTGATACAGGCTTTGACACCGATTCTGGTGATGGTGTCGGTTTTGTACCTGGGTATTTTAATTGCCATTCCAACTCTGCCGCTTTATTTAAATCAGCTGTGGCTCTATACTCATATCCAAGCTCCGAACAGATTAGCCCTCGATATTTGTATGCTTTAATATATTTGGGATTCAAGCGAATAGCGTGGGTAAAATTGGCGATCGCTTCTTGATACATTTTTTTCCTGACATTCTCCCTTCCCAATTCATAGAATGCCTCCGCATCAAAGCGATGAATGTGAATTTCTGTGTAATTTGCTGGTGAAGATTCATTTGCCGCGATCGGCTGATAAGACTTTAATTGGTTGTAAGCTTCGTTAATTTTTTTGATTCTTTCCTCAGCTTTCTGCTTTTCCTGTAGACTCAAAAAACTATCTGGATGCCAAACTTTAACAAGCTTGCGGTAAGCTTGCTTCACTTCTTTGTGAGATGCACCAGGTTTTAAACCAAGAATTTCATAAGCATGATGAATATCCAGACGTAGATGCGTTAGCGGGTTGTCGTCAGACATCGGGCATACTGGGAAATAAACACACGTGTAAATCTATGTTATCTATTTCCACAAATCCTTTTAAGTCAACCCAAACCCCCCACAGCGGGTATCATTGGGATCGCAGTAGCAGACGCTTCTTTGAAGGTTGGTATTATCGCGTAACCATACCAGAAATTGAGCAAACTTTCGCCTTTATGTACTCAATCGAAGACCCCATCGGCGGGAAACCCCACAGCGGTGGTGCAGCACAAATCCTCGGTCCCAATGATGAGTACATATGGCGGACTTTTCCGGATGTTAATAAATTTTGGGCAAAAAACGATGTCTTGGCTTTAGGTCATTGGGGCAAAACTGATTTACAAAGTCAACCCTTATACCTCTTAAGTGCAGAGTTCGATCGCCATATTCAAGAAGGTTATCAAGCTACAGCCACATTAAATCAAGGAATAATTCGCGATCCCGCAACTGGTAATTATTGCCGTTGGCAGTATGAAATTAAACCAGTATACGGCTGGGGAAATAAAGGACAATTACAACAATCTACCGCTGGCATACTGTCATTTTTGCCGATATTTGAACCGGGATGGCAAATTTTGATGGCTCACGGTAACGCTAGCGGTTGGATTGACTGGAATGGTAAAATCTACGAATTCACCAATGCCCCAGCTTACGGCGAGAAAAATTGGGGTGGTGCTTTTCCGCAAAAATGGTTTTGGTTGAATTGTAATAGCTTTGAAGGCGAACCGGACTTAGCATTAACCGCAGGTGGTGGAAGACGCGGTGTGCTGTGGTGGATGGAATCTGTCGCGATGATTGGCTTGCATTATCAAGATAAGTTTTATGAATTTGTTCCTTGGAATTCACAAGTTTCTTGGAATATTCAGCCTTGGGGTAGATGGCAAATGCAAGCGCGAAACTTAAATTATGAAATTGAATTAACAGGAACTACGCATCTACCAGGTACACCACTGCGTGCGCCCACCGCCAACGGTTTGATATTCTGTTGTCGGGACACTATGCAAGGAAAACTCGATTTAGAGTTACGCGAACTAAGTGGAACAAAATCCAAAACAATCCTGAAAGCACATAGTTTTCTCTGTGGATTAGAAGTAGGCGGCGGTTCTTGGGACAATTCGTGGCAGTCTAACTAAAACTGCTATAATTTTACATAGCACTTTTTTGGGGCTGTAGCTCAGCTGGATAGAGCGAGCGCCTCCTGAATAATCGGGCACCATGAAGGAAACTTTATGAGTGAATGTGGTTAAATTCGGTGAACCCTAAAGAGTATATCTAGCAGAGTGCTGACACTTCATGGGAATACCGAGCCAAGCCTGAATCGAAAAAACGAAAACAATGTTATAAATTCGACTCAGGAAGGTGTAGAGACTAGTAAGCCACCACCTAAAGGCTAATAAAAAGCCTATGGTGAAGGTATAGTCCGGAGAGTGGGGAAACTCACACAAATCTGAAGCGCTAGGTCGCCGGTTCGAACCTGGCCAGTCCCGTCGTCTGGAAACAATTAAATGAATAAACTAGTCGCACTTTCTTTATAGATGGTTCGATACAGGATAGGATATTGCAAAAGTCGCAACAAGCGTGCGTTTTTGCGATAACTTATCTAAGTTCATATTTGGGTAGTTTTTTGCAAATGCTATCCTAAATAATTGTTTTTCTATTTAATTAGAGAAAATTCTCTGAACAGACGAAGTAGTAGAGCCTTGAATAAGTTACTTTTTACAGGGAAATCATTTCGATTTATGATTATTGCCCTACCGCTGTTGATGTGGTTGGGATATAAGGAAGTTAAAAGCCAAGTTGTGCAACCCCAAGCGGTGTTAGTTTTGGGTGGTTCGACTGCGAGATTAGAGCGAGAGAAGTTTACAGCAGATTTTGCTCGTAAGAATCCAAATTTACCGATTTGGATTACTGGTGGTAGCCCAAAAAAGACTACTGAAAGAGTGTTTGCTAAAGCCGGAGTTGATCCCCGACGTTTGCACCTGGACTATGAAGCGGTAGATACAGTTACAAATTTTACCACATTGGTGGATGATTTGGAAAAGCGCGGCATTAAGAGTGTGTATTTGATTACGTCAGATTACCATATGCGCCGCGCCTGTGTGATTGGGGAGATTGTCTTAGGTAGTCGGGGGATTATATTTAAGCCAGTGTCGGTTCCTTCACAGCGATCGCCTGAACCAATTGAAAAATCAGTCCGCGATGGTGCTAGGGCTTTAGTTTGGATGACAACTGGCTACACGGGGGCAGATGAAGCGAAAAATAAGCGGTAAAAAGTCAGTCGTAGAGACGTTCCGGCGGAACGTCTTTACAATATAGACAATTAACCGGACATGATATTATTTGTTTTGTAATTGCAATTCTTGGCGTAGCTTTTCGTTTTCACTTGCTAACTGATTAACTATCGCTTGGTCAATCAGGTTAGTGTCAGTGGTAGTGTAGATGTTGACACCTTGCTTTTGGGGTGGTTTTTGATTGTATCGATTAAAGTACAATTGCTGTACCCTGCGTCCGACTTCTAATACTTCAGATTTGGTACAGTTTATCTGTAACTGCTGACACCGTTCAGTGATGGTAATTCGAGGAGACATTGGGGTGTCAAGTTTGGCACGTTGCGCTGTAACTGGTGTGCTGGCAATTAGTAAAGTCGCTAAGATGGCAATAATGGTTTTCATATAGTAGAAGCTAAGTCGCTTATTTTTCTTGAATGAGAACGTATGGTTGTACAATCAGGGTATTAAATCGCTTTGCGCGATCGCCATTCCATTCGCCAATTTGTGCAACTGAGGGTTTAGCAAGCAATTGTTCATCAATCCATTGCTGTACTTGCAGGGTGTTATCGCTAGCGATCGCTATTCCGACATTGAGCAAGTCTAGTTCAATTGGTACTAATATTACAGCATCGCGCTGTACATGAGGAATTAACCACTCCCACTCAGCCTCATCTAAATTTTGGGTTAATTCGGCTTTTAAATCTTGCATAACTACCCAGTTTTTCTCTGCTTCAAAAGCATTTTACCTTATTCTTCGTACAGACGTTCCGGTGGAACGTCTCTACCGCACCTTTTAACTAAACCTCTGCTTTCATCTCATCAATTTCAAATAGAGAAACTATTACTCCAGCGATAGGAATAGAAATAAAAATTCCTAATAAACCTGCTACTCTAGCACCTACAAGCAAGGCAAAAAATACCACCACCGGATTAAGATTGAGCGCATCTTGCATAATTCTCGGCGAAATCAAATTGTCTTGTATTTGCTGAAGTATAATACACGCTACTAATACTTTGAGTGCTAGCCAAACACTTTGAGACAAAACAATTAGAGTAATTACACCAACTCCTAATGTGGCTCCTATTCCGGGAATAATGTCAAGCAAACCCACTATCACTGACAAAATTAAGGCAAAAGGTACTTTTAGTAAAGAGAAAATAAGGAAAGTAGAAGCTGACAAGAATAAAGTTAATATCAACTGACCGCGAAAAAATCCTAAAAAGTTGCGTCTGATTATCCTTGTAAATCTAGCGCGTCGCTGGCTTGGTATCACTTTTAAGATAAGATCCCAAAGTTTTTCGCCATCAAGAAGCATGAAAAAAGCGACAACGGCAATCAAAATGAAAGTCACAAAATTAGTAATGAAACTTTGGAAAATAGATAAACTTGTGACAAGCATTGATATAGCTTGATTTCGCAATTGTTCTTCAATTACACTTAAATCTATCTGCAAATTGCGGTTACGTAGAAATTCTTCAAGTCGTTCGACAAAAGGTATTAAAGAATTTAAAAAGGCAGTTACACTCTCAATTAATTGTTGCCCTTGAGATAAAACTGCTAAACCTACAGTGATTGCTAAACCTCCAATCAACACAATACTGAGCAAAAAGACAAAAACAACTGCTACACCGTGGGGCAAAAAACGCCGCAGCCACCTAACAGGATAGCTGAGTAAAAAAGCCAAAATTGCTGCAAATGTAAAAGTAACAATGACCGCTTCAAAGTAAGCTAAAAGCTGTGTAACAGCCCAGCCAGAAGCAACCAAAAGCAAAAAGCGAACTAATGCGAGATTATTTAGTCGCTGCCAAAGATTATTAAATTCAAAGCCCCTCATATGGTATTTAGGGAAAGTACGATCAGCTTATAGTCACAAAATAATAAAGGCGATCGCTACCTCCTTTAAGCATATTTCTCTAATATCTCAACTTATCGCCCTAACAAGTGCAAATCATTAATTGCTGTTGTACACTGTTGCGTTATCGCCTCTAATTCCTCTTTATTAGTAGAACTAGGAGCATCAATCAACTTACCAATTCTGACAGTGACAGGAACAGCATGAGGTATCGCCGAACCTTTTACCTCAATTTTCTCACTACCCCACAAACATACGGGTAATAGTGGTACTTTTGCCTTTGCAGCTAGCAGCGCTGCACCTCGTTTGGGGTCTGTAATCCGTCCATCTGGGGTGCGCGTACCTTGCAAAAATATACCCACAGCCCAGCCATTTTCAAGACACTCTAAAGCTGAACGAATAGCAGCGCGATCGCTAGTTCCCCGACTCACCGGATAAGCACCATATAATTTAATCGCAGTCCGTAAAATCGGGATTTTAAATAATTCTTCCTTAGCCATGTATGCTACAGGACGACGTACACAAATAGAAAGAATCGGTGGGTCATAGTTACTCGCATGATTGCTGACTATCACCAAAGGTCCGGTTTTGGGGACGTTTTGGGCATCATAAACCTTACCTTGAAAGTAAGTGTAAAGCATAGGGCTGACGACAGACCACTTAAAGGCGTGGTAAAGTGCCAGACTGATAAACGGTTCGCGACTTCGAGACATAGGGGAGGGGGGGAGGGGGGGATGAGGGGGATGAGGGGGATGAAGGGGATGAGGGGGATGAGGGGGATGAGGGGGATGAGGGGGATGAGGGGAGAAGCAGAAATTTATTTCCCCATCTCCCTATCTCCCCATCTCCCCATCCCCCCATCTCCCACTCCCTACTCCCTACTTTCTACTCCCTATTTTCTCAAATCAGCGGCATTGCGGACATTTTCTAAGATTAAATCTGAGCAGGTGCGTTTAATCAAACCAGTAAGCGCGTTACCTGGACCAATTTCTACTACTCGTTCAATGCCTATGCTGGGTAATTGTAAAGAAATTTCTCGCCAGCGTACCGAACCAGTCATTTGTTTAATAAGGCGTTGCTTTAAAACTTCGGCATCAACAGAGGGAACTGGTTCTACATTAGATAATACTGGTACAATAGCTGGTTGAAATTCCACAGCTTCTAAAACTTCTTGAAATTCGGTAGATGCAGCTGCCATTAAGGGTGAGTGAAATGCACCAGAAACTTTTAAAGGGATAGCACGCTTTGCCTTAACTTGGGACATGACTGTTTGTACTGCTTCGGGTGTGCCGGAAATTACAACTTGTGCGGCACTATTATCATTTGCTAGCACTACGTCGGGGGTTTGGGCGATCGCTTGTTCTAACTGTTCGCGGTCAAAGTTCATCAAAGCTGCCATCATCCCACCTGCGGCACTTTCCATCAGTTCAGCACGACGCTTCACCAAGCGCAACCCCGCTGACCACTCAAATACTCCAGCAATGTAAAGAGCGATATATTCCCCCAAACTATGACCGGCAAGTAAATCTGGTTTGTGTCCTCTTTCGCGGAGAATGTCAGCGAGAATGCTTTCTACTACGTAAAGACACGGTTGAGTATAAAGTGTAGTTGATAACTTTTCTTCGTTTTCACAGATTTCCGTCACAGACCAACCCAAAATTTCTTCAGCTTGGGCAAATTTATCTTCAGCGGATGGTAGATCTAATAAGTCGGTTCCCATTCCTAGTGCTTGAGAACCTTGTCCGGGAAACACCCATGCGGTTTTAGTCATCGGTCATGAAAGTTAGGAGTTAGGAGTGGGGAGTGGGGAGTAGGGAGTAGGGAGTGGGGGGGATGAGGGGGATGAGGGGGATGGGGAGGAATTATCGCGTTCCTCATTCCCTACTCCCCACTCTCTACTCCCCAACGCCAGTCGCACGCCAGGTGCTACAACGGGGGGAACCCCCGCAACGCACTGGCTCCTCAAGCCGGGAAACCCGTCCACAGCGCTGGCTCCTCCCCATTCCCTATCTTCCCCATTGAAAAATTGCTGCTCCCCAAGTGAGTCCGGCACCGAAGCCAGAGGTAACAATGATGTCACCTGGTTTGATTTTGCTTTGTTGCACTGCTTCATCTAGTGCAAGCGGGATAGACGCGGCGGAGGTATTGCCATATTCCGCGAGATTGCTGATAACTTTATGTGCTGGAATATTCAGGCGTTGAGCTACGGCATCGAGAATGCGCTGATTTGCTTGATGTAATATCAGCCAGTCTATTTGGTCAACGCTGAGATTTGCGTGAAATAAAGCTTTGTCGATAACTTCCGGAACTCGTTGCACGGCAAAGCGGTAGACTTCTTTGCCGTTCATGGTAATCGGTTGGAAGTTGCCTTTATTGACATTTACACCTGGGATAAGTTCGTCTGTTGAGGCTTTGTAGGCAAGGTTGAGAAAATGGTTTTGAGTGCCGTCAGTTTTAAGTTCAAATCCTAACAAGCGATCGCTTTCGTTTGCTTGCAATATTACCGCCCCAGCGCCATCACCGAACAATATACACGTACCTCTATCTTGCCAATCTACCCAACGAGAGAGGATATCTGCTCCAATTAGAAGTACGTTTTGATAAACGCCTGTTCTGATGTATTGGGCAGCGGTGACAAGTCCAAAGACGAAGCCGGAACAGGCGGCTGTCAAGTCAAAGGCAACTGCTTTGGTGGCTCCCAATTCAGCTTGAATTTGACAAGCAGTACCAAATAAGTCATCTGGGGTAGAGGTGGCGAGTAAAATCAAATCTATGTCTGCTGCGGTAATTCCGGCGGCGGCGATCGCTTTTTTGCTTGCCATAGTAGCGATCGTCTTCAAAGATTCACCATCCCCCGCCAACCGCCGATGACGAATCCCGGTTCTCGTGGCGATCCACTCGTCTGATGTGTCAACCAGTTGAGTCAACCCCTGGTTATCTAAAGAAGTTGTCGGTACAGCCGAACCACTTGCTATAATTGCTACGCCTAACTTTTCCACTCCTAGTTTCTCCACCTATCAGCTTTTATTGTTTGTCATCTGTCATTAGTAATAACTATTGACTTTTTAGTTGCTCTCCTGCTGAAGGCTTTGATATTGAGACTGAATTCGTTGCAGCACAGAGTTGTCAACCGCTTCTTTGGCGATGCGAATTGCATTAAAAATCGAAGGCGCTTGGGAACTGCCGTGACCGATTATACAAATTCCCGCTACGCCTAAAAGCAAACCGCCGCCATGTTCGGCGTGGTCTACTCGCTGCTTAATCCGCTTCAGGTTTGGTTTTAAAATTGCCGAGCCGATTTGACCGCGCAATCCTTGGGGTAACTCTTCGCGCAAAATTTGCAAGACGATATCCCCGACTGCTTCGGCGAATTTTAACAAGACATTGCCGACAAAGCCATCACAGACAATCACATCAAAGCGACCGGAGAGTACATCACGTCCTTCAGCGTTGCCAATAAAAGAAATTTGCGAATTTTCGCGCAGCATTTGGTTAGCGCGGACAGCTGCATCATTTCCCTTAGAGTCTTCTTCGCCGATATTTAACAAACCTACTTTCGGGTTCGGTGTCCCCAAAACATACTCACTATAAATCGACCCCATAACCGCAAACTGGTCTAAAAATTTCGGACGACAGTCTACATTGGCACCGACATCAAGTATTAATACTGGCTTACTAGCTATTAAGGTAGGAAACACCGCGCCAATTGCCGGACGGTCAATTCCCGGAAGTCGTCCCAAACGCAGTAAAGCAGCAGCCATAGCCGCACCAGAGTGACCGGCACTAACTACACCATCTGCTTTTTGGTTTTTGACCAAATTCATCGCCACATTGATGGAAGCTTTGGGTTTGCGTCTAATGGCGCTTAAAGGCTCCTCATCCATTGCGATCGCTTCAGTTGCGCTGACTATCTCCACCTGCCCTAAATTTGTTTTTGACGGCAGGGCAGCCTCGATTTGTTGGGGATCGCCTACCAACAATACTTCTATACCTAGTTCTTCTCGTGCCCGCAGTGCGCCGGCGACGATTTCCCCAGGTGCGTGATCCCCTCCCATTGCATCAATTGCGATTCTTACGCAAGTCGATCCCATTGCTAAAGCTTATAGAAACCTTACAAATTTTACCAGATGTTAGGGAATGGGGAATGGGGAATGGGGAATGGGAACGCATTTAGTGGGCTGCTGCCTCGACTGTTAGTAATGGAGGCAGTTTTCCAAGAACTACATTTACTGGCACAAGGAAACGAGAACAAAAACACGAAACTTCGAGTTCACAACATGAAACTCCGAGTTCGGAACATGAAACTTCGAGTTCACAACATGAAACTCCGAGTTCGGAACATGAAACTTGAGCTTCAGAACATGAAACTCCGAGTTCGGAACACGAAACTTGAGCTTCAGAACATGAAACTCCGAGTTCGGAACACGAAACTAGAGCTTCAGAACATGAAACTTCGAGTTCGGAACACGAAACTCCGAGTTCGGAACACGAAACTTTAAGCTTTTAACTGGGAATGTCTCGTTCTACACTTAAACACCAATGCCCCATGCCCCATGCCCAATGCCCCATGCCCAATGCCCAATTCCCAATCTTTAACTCATCACCCAATTAACGAGGGTGCGAACGCCAAAACCGGTTGCGCCAGAGCCGTTATAACCGTTTTCTTTGTCTGTCCAAACGGGTCCGGCTATATCTAAGTGCGCCCAAGGAGTTTCTTTGACGAACTGTTTGAGAAATAAAGCGGCGGTAATTGAACCACCTGCACGGGGACCGGTGTTTTTCATATCCGCAATGCCAGACTTCAGCCCTTCAAAGTATTTTTCTTCCATTGGCATCCGCCACAGCTTTTCGCCGGCGGTTTCCGATGCGGTTTCTAACTGTTTTGCTACGGCATCGTCGGGAGTAAACAAACCGCCAATATCGTCTCCTAAGGCAATCAAGCAAGCACCTGTGAGGGTAGCTAAATCAACGATCGCTTCTACTCCTAATTTCTCGGCAAACACCAAAGCATCTGCTAAAGTTAAACGTCCTTCAGCATCGGTGTTGTTAACTTCGATGGTTTTGCCGTTAGAAGCTTTTAATACGTCGCCTGGGTGCATGGCGCGACCGCTAATCATGTTTTCAGTCACCGCTGAGATGAAATGCACTTCCACATCAGGCTTTAACTGACCAATTGCTTTTGCCGCACCTAATGTAGCCGCTGCACCGCCCATGTCCATTTTCATCGTTTCGATGCCGCTACCAGCACCTTTGATGTTGAGTCCGCCAGAGTCAAAGGTTAAACCTTTACCGATAATTGCCAGTTTACGTCTGGGTGTGCCTTGGGGTTTGTAGGTGAGGTGAATAAATTTCGGGGGCAATTCAGAAGCTTGTGCCACTCCTAAAAAAGCACCCATCCCCAGCTTCTCACAGTCTTCTTTTTCCAAGATTTCTAACTGCAAATCGTGATCTGAAGCGATCGCTTGAGCGGTTTCTGCCATCGTAATTGGTGTGACAGCATTTGCTGGCGCTGCTACCAACTCTCGCGCCAAAATTACTCCAGAAGCGATTTGATTAGCGCGGGCAATTGCGGCTTCTTGTCCGCTTAAACTCAGTAAATGTACTGTTTCTACTTGTGGTCCTTTATCTTCGTTTTCCGACTTAAAGCGAGTATCTTGATAAAGGGCTAGTTGGATACCTTCGGCGATCGCTTGCGCTGTTGCCTCTGGATTATTATTCCATACTGGCAAGTCAATTGCAAGAGTTTTGCATTTTTGCTTTTTAGCTAATCGTGCCACAGATGCGGCAGCGCGGCGCAAGCTATCTAATTTGAAAGCATCAGGTTTTCCCAAACCTACTACCATCAGCTTTCGCACAGAGCGATCGCCACTTAAGCGCGTGAAAATGCTGCTACCTGCTTTACCTTTAAATTCTTCTTCGGCAATCAGTTCTTTTAAGACACCGCCGACTTTTTCATCCAAAGTCGCCAATTCCCCAGTTAACTCTACCGCATCTTCAAATAATCCAATCGCCAAACCGTCTCCCTTCCACTCTCCGAGAGGCGTATTACTTGCTAGAATTTCCATTTGTGATATTCTCTGTAAAACTTCTTGTACCAGTATTGCGTGAACTACCCACACTATAGCGAAGCTCAGTGTCGGCTTCCCAATTCATCGGGAATAGCCTCTGTCATCATAGATTTTTTACGTCCTGATAACTTTGGTCTAACATTCCCTCCAAGGGCAGAAGCGCTAGTTCCTAGCGCCAAAAGTCGCAAACCTTCATTTCTTATGTTAATCGCCGCATTTATATCGCGGTCGTGCTGTTTTAAGCAGTGAGGACAGTCTACAAATCTAACACCCAATGAGTCATACCCATTCTGTAGCATTGGAATAGGGAGTAGTGTCACACTACAAAGCTGTGAGGATGGAAAGAAACGACCTATCTCTTGGTATGTGTGCCCAAATTTCTCAGCCTTGTATTTAAGCATGTTTAGAAACATCCCCCAGCCTTGGTCTTGAATCGCTTTAGCCAGGTTAGGATTCTTAACCATGTTCTTCACTGCTAAATTTTCTACACAAATCACTTGGTTTTCGTAGGCTATTTTGCGAGATAGCTTGTGTAGAAAGTCTTCACGCACTCTAGCTATTTTGCTAGAAATGAGTGCAACTAAACGTTTTACTTTTTTACGTTTTTTTGAATTCTTATCTATCTTACGAGCTAATTTTTTCTGTTTACGCTTTCTATTATTTTCTAGTTTTGCTAAACGCTTTTTAGGTAAATCATATTTTGAACCTTCCGACGTTATAGCAAAATTATTAAACTCAACGAGGTTGTCACCAACCCCGTTGGTCTTCAAAACCGTGCGTGAAAGTTTCCCTTCACACGGCTCCTCAATGATTTGGTGCTTGTCACGCA
>NZ_JBPAOH010000134.1:0-21480 GCF_050875635.1 Tolypothrix sp. VBCCA 56010 | reverse complement strand
AGTCGCCTCAACGGAGGGAACCTCCGCACGGCGCTGGCTCCCCTTGTCCACGCCAGTCGCCTCAACGGAGGGAACCTCCGCACGGCGCTGGCTCCCCTTGTCCACGCCAGTCGCCTCAACGGAGGGAACCTCCGCACGGCGCTGGCTCCCCTTGTCCCCTTGTCTCCTTGTCCCCTTGCCCCCTTGTCTCCCCCTTCCCCATTTCCCAATGACTAATAAACAAAATAGGGCTGCTGAGTCCAGCAACCCTCTTTATTGAGCTAAATTGTTTTTTTTAATCAACTGATACTCGCACCAGCCATTTTAAAGGATTGTGTTGGATCGCCGATTTTTGTATTAATTGTCTGCATCAACTTTTTTTTATTGATTGGATCTATTCCGGTTTCTGAGTCTGTACCAAACTCATTAGTACTAGGTTCGTCTAAGGCGAGGCGATCGCATGGAATTGTATCCGATAAAATTGCACTTGCCATCATGCCCGTATGAATCTCTAGGTGAGCAACTTTTGGTGCTTCAAAAACTAATCGTTGTCCGGGAAAAACCACCCGTTCAAAGTACCAGCTGGGAATATCTGAAATGCGAGCAATCTGTATTTTGCTCGTGGCATTAACGTAGCAGCAGAGAATTTTCCCTGATTGCTCTGGTGGTAAAGAATCTAATATTTGAGCCATAACTGCTAAAAAGCTTTACGCCACAATTTTATATTACACCAGCAAAGCTAGCATCGACTGATCCCCATATGCTGTAACTGCGAATACCAACTGAACTTTTCTTGATAATTTCTATCATAAGTTATGTCAACTCTATGAAAACATTGTTAAAATTTCTGCCTTTTGGGAAATTGTAGATTAAGCATCAATCTTTTTCAGATTTTGCTCTCGGGTGAAGTATCTATAACTTCCTTGATATAAGTAGCGACCGCCAATAGCGGCGAGGCGCTTATTTTTCCTATACCTGGGGAGGGAATTTTTTGGATTCACTTAGATCGCCACTAACACACCGCAGGCGATCGCTTAATCGATAAACTGAATGTTATCGTAAAGTTATATAGAAATTGCCTTCATAAAACTCATCTATAAAAACTACACATCTGTGAAAGCAAAGTGATAAGCGCTATTGCCACAGATGTTACATCGCTCTTTACTGGTATCAATCATCGGCGCAAATGTCAAGCACCATAAGTAATAAATAAAGAAAAACCACAACCAAGATACTTGAAACTCAAATATTTCTCTTTTTTTCTCCCTGAATAATGGCAAGATGAAAGTTAAAACACCGATGATGGAAAACCGAATTCTCTACGTTCGCCTTCCTTGTAACCCCATTTTTCCCATTGGGGTAGTTTATCTTGCGGATCACGTTCACAAGCTATTTCCCAATATCGAACAGCGCATTTTCGATTTGGGAACAGTGCCACCTTTAGATTATTACTCTGCTCTTGATAGGTGTATCGATGAATTTAAACCGACACTGTTAGTATTTTCTTGGCGGGATATTCAAATTTACGCCCCAGTCGGTGGACGTGGTGGAAATCCACTACAAAACGCCTTTGAATTTTACTACGCCAAGAATCCTTTTATCAAATTACGCGGCGCGTTAGGCGGTTTGCGAATCTTCATCGCCTATTATGTAGAGTTGTGGCGGAACTTGGGATTAATCAAACGCGGTTTAAAACGCGCTCAAAAATATAATTATCAAGCGCGTGCGATCGTTGGTGGTGGTGCAGTCAGCGTCTTTTACGAACAGTTGGGTAAAAGCTTGCCTAAACAAACAATTATATCTGTAGGTGAAGGCGAAACGCTACTAGAAAAACTTTTAAGTGGTAAAGAGTTTCGGGATGAACGCTGTTATGTGGTGGGAGAAGCACAACCACGCGATCGCTTAATTCACGAACAACCCACCCCGTTAGAAAAAAGCGCTTGTAACTACGATTATATAGAAAGCATCTGGTCTGACTTCAACTACTATCTGCAAGAAGAAGACTTCTACATCGGTGTGCAAACCAAGCGCGGATGTCCCCACAACTGCTGTTATTGCGTTTACACTGTCGTTGAAGGCAAACAAGTACGCATCAACCCAGCGGATGAAGTTGTCGCCGAAATGCGTCAATTATACGATCGCGGCATTCGCAACTTCTGGTTTACCGATGCCCAATTCATCCCCGCACGAAGATTTATCAATGATGCTGTCGAACTTCTACAGAAAATCGTCGATTCTGGGATGACAGATATCCATTGGGCAGCATACATCAGAGCAGACAACCTTACACCAGAGTTGTGTGAATTGATGGCAAAAACCGGGATGAACTACTTTGAAATCGGTATCACCAGCGGTTCCCAAGAACTTGTCAGAAAAATGCGGATGGGGTATAATCTGCGAACCGTCTTACAAAATTGCCGCGATTTAAAAGCAGCTGGTTTCAACGACTTAGTTTCCGTCAATTATTCATTTAACGTCATTGACGAACGTCCCGAAACTATTCGCCAAACCATCGCTTACCACCGCGAACTAGAACGCATTTTCGGCGCTGATAAAGTCGAACCCGCTATCTTCTTTATTGGATTGCAACCGCATACCCATTTAGAAGAATACGCTTTTAAAGAAGGCATCCTCAAACCAGGATACAATCCAATGAGCTTGATGCCCTGGACTGCCAAGAAATTATTATGGAACCCCGAACCCCTCGGTTCCTTCTTTGGTGAAGTCTGCTTGCAAGCTTGGCAACAAAACCCCAACGACTTCGGACGCGAAGTCATGAAAATCTTAGAAGAGAAACTCGGTTGTGCTGACTTAGAAGAAGCACTTTCCGCACCAATAGAAACGAAAGATAAGCAACTGGCGGGGGTATTATAGAAGACAAGGAGACAAGGAGACAAGGGGACAAGGGGACAAGGGGACAAGGGGGACAATGAGAATAATTCTTTCCCCCCCATCCCCCACTCTTCCCCTCTCCCCCTCTCCCCCTCTCCCACTCCCCCCCTCTCCCACTCCCCCCTGCCATGTTAGAAGGCTCAATACTCCAACAATTAGAAACTACCCACCGTCACACTACCAGACCAATTCGCTTTGGGGTGTATTATAAAAATACGCTGGTGTCACTGTGTCATGCTCTCGAAGACCACATCTTAGACGATGACACTAAACCTTTAGTAATCACAGCCTTCCAACAGGGAAAATGGTATTTGCAAGAAGCCGATCGCTATGCAGATATTGCCAAAAAATCCCGCCAAATCGTCATCATGGCTGCCCCAGATGCAGGTTTTGCCGAACATCCCACCAGCGAACTTGACAATGTAGACTTGCTAGCTTTAGATAAGCGCGATCCAGTTGCCCAAGAATGGCACTTAATCATTCTCTCGCCCCAATACACAGCGATGGTACTTTGTCAAGAGCTATCTGAAGCTGATTATGGGACGGCAGGAATACCCACATCTGACTTAGAGCGTAAATTTTATGGGTTGTGGACATTTGAGCCAGAGTTAGTGCATCAAACAGCAGAAATAGCGATCGCCCACATCGAAAAATACAACCCAGAACTAGCGAACAAAGTCAAAGCACATAAACAAACAATTCAGCCTAGCCTTGCCACACCAGAAAACTTGGGTGCAGTAGTCTCCCGCGTGGTAGATTATCTTCAGACTGGGCAAGAGAATTTATCTACACCCACAGCGCCAAATAAACAAATTTTGGATCGCAACTTGGTTTCCAACGAAATCCAAGCATTTTTGCGAATGGCACAACTGATGGATATAGCTGATGTCAACAATCCAATGGCAGCAGCAGAAGTAGTAGTGCTTTGTGAGGCGATCGCTCAAGTATTGGATCTTCCCGCATGGCAAGTTAAACGATTGCGCCTTGCTGGTTTGCTGCATCGCATAGATCCATTACAAAAAGCAGAAAGCATTCTCACACCCGGTACATCTACACGTTATCACGAAAATGCTCCTAGCAGTCCCTTAACTTGTCCTTTAGTACCAGGGGCACAGGTATTGCGAACTATGCCGCGACTGCGGGCTGTAGCACAAATCATCACTCATCAAACCGAATGGTGGGATGGTACAGGTGAACCGGCTTGCTTATCTGGCGATGAAATTCCTTTAGAGTCGAGAATTTTGGCGTTGGTAGCAGATTTTCAGTACCGAGTCAACCAGAAGCAAGCATCTCAATTGACTCGCGAAGAGATATTTGCTCAAGCTTTAGAAGAGTGCAGACAGCAACAATCGACGCGCTTTGACCCTAAACTAATAGATACCCTAGCTTTGTTAGTTATGGGCTTGCAACAAGGAATCGAATTACCTTTAATGACACCTAAAGTTAGTGCTGGTATGTGGTTACTTGATGCGAGGCTAGATAGCGAAACTAAAACCGCCGTTATGAAAAATGAATATTGAAGCCGTTACGAAAAATGAATATTGAAGCATTGCGATCGGGAAAACTTAAACAACTTCCAGGGGCAGATTTAGAAGACGAGGAACTTAGTAGATTAGATTTAAGCCGCATCAATCTGGCTGGCGCCAATCTTGTTGGCACAAATTTGGCTAATTCTAAACTCGAAGGTGGGCATTTAGAGGGAGCTAACTTAATGGGAGCCATCCTTGTGCAAACTGACTTGCGAGCGAATTTGATGGGAGCCAACTTGATGCAAGCAGATTTAACAGGTGCTGATTTGCGCGGTAGCAACTTGCGCGGTGCAAATTTGATGGGAGCCACACTCAGCGATGTTTCTTTAGCGGGTGCTTTCTTAAGTGGCAGCAATTTGATGAATGTCAACTTGCAAGGTGTTGATTTGCGCGGTGCTGATTTAAGAGGTGCGAACCTCACCGGCGCAAATCTCAAAGGTGCAGACTTAAGCCGCGCAGATTTGCAAGGCACGTTGTTAAGTGAGGCAAATCTAGAAGAAGCTGACTTACGTTCTGCGAATTTGGCGGGAGCGAATTTGACAGGAGCAAACTTGCTGTGTGCTGAGTTAGACGGGGCAAATTTAAGCGGAGTTAATCTCGATAGAGCTTGTTTGGTAGGAACAGTAGTTGAGAAGAGTTATTGAAGCCTCCAAAAAGTGCAGTAGCCCTTTCCACTGCTAGAATTTTCATTATTGTGAAGTAGGAAAAAAGTTGTGAGTCTACAGGAAGTTCTTAACCTAGCAAAGCAGCTTTCAGTGTTGGACAAAGTGCGCTTAATTCAGCAAATTGCTCCTGATATAGAACACGAGTTAATGGATAATCCGCCACAAGAGCGTAAATCTTTGTGGGGTTTATGTAGTGATTTAGGACAAGCACCTTCAGCATCTGAAATTGATGTAATTCGGACTGAAGAATGGGCTAACTTTCCAAGGGATGACATTTAATGCTGCGTGCTGTAGTGGATACCCATGCAATCATATGGTACATTTTTGGTGATAGCCGACTTTCAATAACTGCTCAAAATGTCATCGCTCAAATAGCATCTGATGGCGATCAAGTCGCTTTCTCCTCCATTACCTTGGCAGAGATTGTCTACTTGAGTGAAAAAGGACGAATTTCACCACTGACGCTTGAACGTCTGCTTGCATCTGTTGACGCAAGCGATGCTGTACTGGCTGAAGTTGCGTTTAATCGTGATATTGCCAATGCTTTACGCTTAGTTACTCGTACAGAAGTTCCAGATTTACCCGATCGCATTATCGCCGCTACAGCCTTACATTTGGGGGTGCCACTGATTAGTCGGGACAGTAAAATTCAACTATCGAGCGTGAATACTATTTGGTAAGCATAATTTTAAGTTAAAGCGCTTCGCAGTCGTTGTTCTAAAGAAACCAAATCTACCCCAAGATTTTCTAGAACTTTAACAGCTGCGCCTCCTCCTTCTTTGAGAATGCCTAACAGTAAATGTTCTGTACCAACGTAGTTAACATTAAGTTGTCGCGACTGTTCTACCGAGAGTTCTAACACTTGCTTTGCCCTTGGTGTAAAGGGAATATCTAAAGGTGTATTACCTTTACCTCTGCCGATAATTTTTTCTACTTCTATTTGAGCATTTTCTAAGTTCACCCCGACTGAGGTGAGAAACTGTGCGGCAAAACCGCTTCCTTCGCCAACCAATCCTAGTAAAATCTGTTCTGTACCGACATATTGATGTCCCAAACGCCTCGATTCACCTTGGGCAATATTCATGGCTATAATCGCTTTTTGGGTGAATCTTTCATAACCTTTAAGGTGGAATCTGCCAGACTTAAACCCAGAAAGCTGTTCAAAGATAGATTCAAAAAATTTTTCAATCATATTGCCTTCCTGTTTTGACATATTGCTAATCGGTTGAATAATGCGATCGCCTTTCGCTTTCCCTGTAGTTAAAAAAGACAATAAATCCTCCATCGTCTCAGCATTCGCTGAATACCACAAAAATTGCTTGTCTTTTCGGCAATTAACTAATCCCTCAATCCGCAGCTTCTCCAAATGGTGCGATAGCGTCGAGTTGGGAATTTTTAGCTTTTGGTGAATCTCTCCTACAGTCATTCCCTCTGGATAAGCTGCAAACAGCAACCGCATTATTTCCAGACGAGGTTCCGACCCTAGTGCAGCAAATATATCTGCATACCGAGCCGTGTCTTGATTATTTTCAACCATATTTCTAGAATAATCGAAATAATTAAAATGTCAACTATTTTGGGAATGGGGAATGGGCATGGGGCATTGGGGATTGGGCGGGGAGACCCCGCCCCTACTAGCTCTTACCGCTACCAATCAAATATAATAACGCCATGCGAACGGCAACACCGCTGGTTACTTGAGCCTGAATCAAACTGAATTCTGGGTCATCCATTAAGTCAGAGCTAATTTCGACACCTCGGTTAACGGGACCGGGATGCAGAACTTTAACATGGGGTTGACATAGTTGCAGCTTTGTGCGTGTAATGCCAAACATCTGATGATATTCGCGCAAACTCGGCAATAAATGAGCTGTCATGCGTTCCTTTTGCAAGCGTAACGTCATGACAAAATCAGCATCTTTTAAAGCGGGTTCTAGCTGCCAATGTATAAATAAGTTGCGATTGGGGAGTGGGGAATGGGGAGTGGGGAGTGGAGGAGTGGAGGAGTGGAGGAGTGGAGGAGTGGGGGAGAGAGTATTAAATTTTGAATTCTCCTTTTCCCCTTGTCCCCCCCTCTCCCCCTCTCCCCATCCCCCCCTCTCCTCTTGCCCTACTTCATCATCGCTGACATAATCGGCAAATAGTTTTGGTAATAAAGTAGGTGGTGCTGCTAGATGGACTTGGGCACCACTTGCGGTTAAACTCCAGATATTCGATCGCGCCACACGAGAATGCAGAATATCGCCAACAATGGCAATCTTTTTATTCTTCAACAGTTCGAGTCGGGGATTTTCTGGGTCAATTAAAGTACAGATGGTAAATAAGTCAAGTAGTGCTTGAGAAGGATGTTCGTGTTGACCATCACCAGCATTGAGGACACTAACTCTAACACCTAAACGATCCATTTCAGCAGCGATCGCATTCGGTACTCCCGCTTCGCGATGGCGAATTACCATAATATCAGTTCCCATCGCCAAATAAGTCTTCGCCGTGTCGAGAATTGTCTCTCCCTTGGTGATAGAAGAAGTTGCTGAGGCAAAATTCAGCGTATCTGCACTTAAGCGTTTTGCCGCAAGTTCAAAACTACTGCGAGTGCGGGTAGACGCTTCAAAAAATAAATTCGCTACCACTTGTCCTTGTAAAGAAGGCACTTTCTTCGTCCGTCGCGATAACACCTCCTGAAAACTGGCAGCAGTTTGCAAAACCGTATCGTATTCAGCTAGAGTGAAGTCCGCGAGTGTGAGAACGTGATGATGATTCCAAGTAGTAGTAGGCATATATACTTTTCCTGATTCAGCGTCAAAAGGCGATCGCTTCTCTACAATTTTTTAATTTACACAAATGAGCAAATGATACCACCTGATAAAGCTTCTCTACTGTGGTATTATAATGTTCTTTTTTCAATTGAAAAAGAAGAATTATAAATCTAAAACTTTTCATTCCCAATTTGGAGGAAATAAATATCTTTTTTAAAATATAGAATTACCGCAAAAATGTCCGATATTGTAAAGACGTTCCACCGGAACGTCTCTACGACGATTAGCAATTTATTTTCGGTTAGTGTGGTAAATGGAAAACATTTAAAGCCACGGAAATCAGCGATAGGAAGGTTAAAAAGCCGATTGTATCGAGCATTGTTGTTACTAATGGACCGCTGATTAAGGCTGGATCGAGCTTCAACCGTTTCAAAGCCATTGGTAACAAAGTTCCCAAAGCGACAGCAACAATTGTATTACTTGCCATCACCATTCCGGCAATTAGCGCTACCCAGCGCTCTTGTGGACGTGCCCAAATTAATGAAAGCAACATCATAGTTGTGGCTAAAGCTAAAGCCGTACCTAAGCCTGCTAAAAGCTCTTTGCGGAGAATTTTTAAGGTGTCTTTTGGTGTGACTTCACCCACACCCAAGCTGCGGATTGTGACGGTTAATGCTTGAATTCCCACAGTACCACCAGTGTTGGAGAATAGCGGCATAATTACGGCAAGCACTGGCACCATTGATATTGTAGATTGAAACGGGGCGATCGCACTCGATGCACCGATATATAACAGCATAATTCCTAACAGCCACGGTAAGCGCTTGCAAATAGTAACTAAAGGAGACGAGAAAGCAGCTTCATCACCACTCGCACCGGCTAATTTTTGAAAGTCTTCTGTAGCTTCTTCTTCTAAAATATCGATTACATCATCAATCGTGACAATGCCAACTAATCGTTGTTCCCTGTCAACTACGGGTATAGCGATTAAATCGTAGCGCTTCATAACTTGTGCGACTTCTTCTTGGGGAGTTTCCGTTCTGACTTTGATGACGCGATCGCTAGAAATTTCCCGAATATAAACTTCCGGGAAAGTAAACAGCAACTGACGCAAAGAAACTACACTCACCAAGGTGCGGTTATCGTCTGTGACGTAAGCGTAGTAAATTGTCTCTTTATCTTCGTCTTGACGCCGAATCTTACTCAAGGCTTCTCCTACAGTCAAACCTTGACGCAACCGCACATATTCGGTTGTCATCAACCGTCCAGCGGTACCTTCTGGATAGCCGAGAATTGTGGCTGTAGCTTGCCGTTCTTCGGGACTAAGTTCTTGTAAAAGTCGTTTAATTACTCCTGCCGGCAATTCGTCGAATAATTCTGCGCGTTCATCCGGACTCATCGCTTCGACAATTTGCGCTACTTGCACATCATGAAGCGAATTTATCAGTTCTTCTTGTACATCTAGGGGCAGATATTCAAATACATCAATTGCCTGAGATTTGTTGAGTAAACGGAATGCGATCGCTCGCTGTTTTTTCGGTAATTGTGCAATATATTCCCCGACATCAACCGGCTGTGAATGATTTAAATCCGATTTCAACTGGTTTAAGTCAGCAACATCAACGTCAACAACGCTATTGCGAACATCATCTATAAGCATGATAAATACCTCCAAATGTCTCCCCCGCGCTGGGAGAACTCACCAGCTAGAGGAGGTTGATACTGCCATCAGATTGTGGACTGTGGTCCATAAAATCTCAAAAATAGTTCCATCGATATCCAATCAGGGCATCGCTAAGTCATAATACTAACCCGGAAAGTGGTTATCCGGTAGATGCTGAAATTCCGTGTGGTCAATCTGCTTTTCTCCCACACTATCAAAGTAAAATGCCCTGATTTTTATTGACTTTGTGTTGATTTTACTACTGCGAGCATTTGTGTCAAGCACCTAGATGAATTAAATTTAAAACTTCATAGAGTAGTAATCTTGACAATACCAAAAGTAGCCTTTATTTTGCAACAAAAGCATCACTTGTGTAATCATACCTAAGATTGATGCTTATTTTAGCGTTTTCCGGAAAAACACGCTCTCACTCGGTATGATACTTTTATCTGCAAAACAGTAGTTTAGACAGTTTCTTTGTTACCCGCCATTGAAAGGTGCTGTTAAAGTGATATAATCTCGATCTTCGCAATCCGCTGTGCGATCGCTTCTATGACGAATTTAATTTGGCGATCGTCAAAGCGAAAAACTACCTTGAGGTCAAGACATAATTAAAAATTCATGCGGACATAATTTCTAATTCGCGCATTATGTTTCAAGTTAGGTCTAAATCCCCATTTGAAGCAAAAATGCTTATAGTCGGCACCGGGTACAAACCCTCTTTAATTATGAATTATGAATTAATAATTATCAATTACGTTGATGTTTGGCATGATTATTTCTTATTCTCTATAAATATCAAAATAATTTGGAAGATAAGTATAAACTAAAACTAGTAGTGATGAAGATTTGAAAAAAATTACAATTTCGGCTATAGTTCACTAATAAGTTAAAAACCAGAAGCCTCAGGCAAAAGTTGTTCTGGTATTTATAACAATATTCACATCGCCTAAACATCGAATTTCCACTCTCTGCGAAGAATCCAATTATGAAAACAATTACTGAATTGCTATCTCGTCTTGATTATTACTATGAGCAAATCAAGACGATTATCTTAGTGCGTCAAAATGCAATTACTGGGTTGCTTCCAGCGAGTACGGCAATAACCGCTCACGGGGATTATACTGATGCTTGGGTGCGAGATAATGTATACAGTATTCTCGCAGTTTGGGGTTTAGGATTAGCTTATCGCAAAGTCGATGAAGACAACGGACGCACCTATGAGTTAGAACACAGCGTTGTCAAACTGATGCGCGGGTTGTTGTTCGCAATGATGCGACAATCACAGAAAGTAGAGCAATTTAAACACACTCAGTCGCCATTAGATGCGTTACACGCCAAATACAATACCGCAAGTGGGGATATTGTTGTCGGCGATGACGAATGGGGACATTTACAACTTGATGCAACATCAATATTTATATTGATGTTAGCACAAATGACTGCTTCGGGATTGCAGATTATTTTTACGATTGATGAGGTTAATTTCGTCCAAAATTTAGTTTACTATATAGGACGAGCTTACCGCACTCCAGATTATGGCATTTGGGAACGTGGCAATAAAATTAATCGTGGAAGCGCGGAATTAAATGCTAGTTCTATCGGCATGGCAAAAGCGGCTTTAGAAGCGATTAATGGAGTCGATTTATTTGGTGTGCGTGGAAGTCAAGCATCGGTAATTCACGCGCTGCCCGATGAAATTGCTCGCGCTCGAATTACGTTAGAATCATTATTGCCGAGAGAATCAGGCTCAAAAGAAATTGATGCGGCACTGTTGAGTGTAATTAGCTTTCCGGCGTTTGCAGTGGAAGATGTGGAATTACGCGATCGCACTTTCAATGATATCATCAATAAACTCGAAGGAAAATACGGTTGCAAACGCTTTTTACGCGATGGACACCAAACCGTATTAGAAGATAGTCATCGCTTGCATTACGAACCTTGGGAACTCAAACAATTTGAGCATCTTGAGTGTGAATGGCCCTTATTTTTCACTTATTTACTTTTAGATGGATTATTTCGCGGCGACCAAGAACAAGTTAACAAATATCAAGCATGTTTAGAAGGATTACTTTTTAAACGTGATGATTTACTGTTATTACCAGAACTTTATTATGTTCCCGAAGAGAATGTAGAAGCCGAAAGATTAACACCCCAAAGTCAGCCACGCTTACCTAACGAAAATATACCTCTAGTTTGGGCGCAAAGTTTATATTTTCTCGGTGAAATGTTAAGCGAAGGTTTATTAGCCGTTGGTGATATTGACCCGTTGGGAAGACATTTGTGTATAGGAAAAGAACGTCAAGCTTTAGTACAAATAGCTTTGCTAGCAGAAGATGAAGAATTACAGGCAAAGCTAGAAGTTCACGGAATCGAAACACAAACACCCGCACAAGTAGAACCGATTCAAGTTAGAGAAGCTGTCGATTTAATCACCATTTATAAAAAAATTGGACATTGTGATAAACTGGGTTTAACTGGGCGTCCACCACGCAGTCCGCGCAGTTTGACAACATCGAGAATTTTCCGCTTTGGAAACGAGACAGTTGTATTTTTGCCCTCGTTGTTAGATTCTCAACAGTTCTACTTAACTCTCGATTATCATTTTTTAGTCGCTCAACTCAGAAGCGAACTTGGTTACATCCAAAAATATTGGAATGATTTAGGACGTCCGACATTAACTTTGATGTTGACTCACACCATGTTAGAAACAGGTTCAGAAGCTTTGCTAGAACTGATGCAAGAATTAAAAGATGGTGTTTGTCAAGGTGTGCGCGTCAAATTAGGACGATTAAATCAGTTAATGTTGACTACAACCATAGAAAGAATTGATTTAGTCAAAGAAGAAGAATTTTTCACTTCAGCAGTAAAAAATGCCGGGTTGCGTTGTTGTTATTTAGCTTATAATCCAGAGAAAAACTGGCATTTAGGACACACCCAAGAATTTCAAGTCGAGTGTCAAACTAACTTGGGGTTATTGCTTTCATCGTTGCGATCGTCAGAAAATCTTTACGAGCAAATAGAGTTATTGCAGACTTTAACTCGTTTGCAAGGATTAAAATTTGACACCGGCTTTGGCGGACCTGGGCGTACTGTCACCGTAGCAGATTTACTTGACGAAGTATACACCAGAGCCGGAGAAATGGGGATTTGGGGGATAGTGCGTCGCGCTGCGGGTTTGCAGAAGATGACCTATATCGCTCTGTCAGACGTGGTAACAAGTATTTTGGTCAGGGGTAAGCAAATCGCTGTGGGTAAGGCTTATAGCGAAGCCTCGCTGATAACCGTGCCATTATCTCATAACGAAATAGTCGAGAAAATAAATCACTTCTGTCGTGAGGATATAAGCGATCGCGTTCTCACGCAAGAAATTCTCATATATCTGAGTTTGTTAATTAAGTCAGAACCCGAACTATTTAAAGGATTGCTGACATTAAGAGTCGGCTATTACATTTTGTTGCTAACTAGCGAAATTGCTGGGGAAATGCATGTCACTCAAGACGAAGCTTATGAAAAATTGATGGAACTTTCGCCTTTTGAAGTGAAAATGCGCTTGCAGAAAGTATTAACTGAATACGCCGGCATGAGTAACTTGTTACGCAAACAAGAATCACTGCACGTCAAACAAAAAGAAGCTGATATTGATTGGGTAGTACAACCCGCAGTAGAAGCAGAAATAGAAGTTCCAGTTGGTGGTTGGCGTCGATTTCGCGAAGCTGAAGGTGCTACAGGACGCGTGCCAAAAGACTTTTTTAAACAAGTTTGGCTGGTAATGCATCATTGCAAAGGCTTGGTAATTGGCGATAAATTAGAACGTCGCAATCGTTTGGATAGTGAAGTCATGATATCGGAAATGACAGCTGGGGAAAAAAACTTTGCCTTGTTAGTCGAGCATTTGTTAAATAAAATTGAGGCACCAGAATACCGACAACTTAATATTGAAACATTAATGGAATTAGCGGCGATCGCTTCTAACAACCCAGATTTTCAAATTGAAGAATATATCGTGTTAGATGTGTTAATTGGTCATGCGGTGCGAGTCGCTTGGTTGGATGGACATAAAGAAAGAGGCGATCGTTACGATGAAGATAAAGGAAGTGCGTGGAGGTCTTTTTACAATACCTCTCCGAGAGAATGCGCTAGTTATATCGTTAAGGCATTCCGATCATTAACTGAATTTGCTGAAGTTGAAGAAACAGCAGCTTGATACCAATTGTGTGTATTCAAGTTAGCTCTATTGAGGAAGCGATCGCAATCCTCAACGATACCAATTACGGTCTTTCCTCTTCAGTTTACACCCGCGACATCAACCGCGCTTTTACAGCCATGCGCGACATCGAAGCCGGAATAACTTATATTAACAGTCCCACAATCGGTGCAGAAGTACACTTTTACCACTTGCAACGCGCCTAGTAGTCTGTCAAACTCATTTTGACGGTTAGAGAGACGCGATAAATCGCCGTCTCTACAAAAAATCTATACTTGCTAACTGGAATATTATATTTGTCCTTAACGTTACAACATTTGTTCTTAGCGTTACAACATTTAGTCTTAAGGTTACAACATTTAGTCTTAGCGTTACAACATTTAGTCTTAAGGTTACAACATTTAGTCTTAAGGTTACAACATTTAGTCTTAAGGTTACAACATTTAGTCTTAAGGTTACAACATTTAGTCTTAACGTTACAATATTTAGTCTTAACGTTACAACATTTGTCCTTAATGTTGAAGCAAGAATGAAGAAAGTATTGTAGGGTGTGTTATGCCGTAGGCTAACGCACCTCTAATTATTGACGGTGCGTTGCGCTGCGCGACAACACACCCTACATTTAAATTTATGAACATAGCTTAAAATATAGGTTTCCTAATCACATAAGGTACATCATAGTCCCCTCCTCGCTTGCGGGGTGGGGTTCTTGCACCTCACTCAACCGAGAACCGCTATATTAGCACCGACTTACTTAAGTCTGTCTTCTGCCTTTGGAAAGATTTACGTTACAAATTCTGATACAAAGAACTAACTTGAGAACTGGGCGTTATAAAGTAAAAACACTTGTGTATTATTACGTAAAGTAGTTATGCGCCCCATTTCTCGCCGTAATTTGTTCTTACTCGCTGGCTCTACTATAGCAACTTTAGGGTTGAGTCAGTCTAACTTTCTACAAAAAGCTGAAAACTACGGAAAGGTTCTGGCAAAAAGCACTTCCCGCAAAGTTGCCTTACTTGTCGGTATAAATGACTATAAATCTCAGCCTTTGCGGGGATGTCTGAGTGATGTGGACTTACAGCGCTATCTCCTACAGTATCGCTTTGGTTTTAAGGGAACAGATATTCACACTCTGACTAACTCACAAGCGACTCGTGAAAATATATTACAAGCATTTGATGAGTATTTAATTAAACAAGCCAAGCCTGATGATGTCGTGGTGTTTCACTTTTCAGGACATGGTTCGCGTATTGTCGATCCCGATCCGATTTTTGTGAGTTTCGTTGATAACACAGGCTTAAACGGGACTTTAGTACCCATTGATGCTTTGCTACCACCAGGATACCCGGAAAAAGGTGGACAGGTGAAAGACATTATGGGACACACTTTGTTTTTGTTGATGGCATCTGTGAAAAGTGAAAATTTCACCGCCGTTTTAGATAGTTGTTTTTCTGGTGGTGCAACCAGAGAATTTCGCGTTCGTTCTCGTGAAGGCGGTAGGAATATCCAGATTGTACCAGCAGAAAAAGCATACCAAGAAAATTTGTTAGCCAAACTCAACCTCAAACGCCAAGATTTTGTCAAAGCGTATCGTGCGGGAGTTGCTAAAGGAGTTGTTCTCGCTGCAACAAATCCCAATCAATTGGCAGCAGATGCACAACTTAATGGTTTCTATGCAGGTGCTTTTACATACTCATTAACGCAGTATCTTTGGCAGCAAACCAGCACGCCAGAAACTGCGATTTCTTATCTGAAGCAAGAGATACCTAAGAAATATAACCAAACACCCATATTTGAAGCGAAAGCAGGCAGCGGGTATGAAAAACAACCAATATATTTTATCAATAACCCATCTGTGGCGGCTAATGCAGTAGTTACCGCAGTTACAGGGAATCAAGCGACACTGTGGTTTGGGGGAGTAGATGTCGGAAATGTTGAGACGGGCACGGTGTTTACTGTGGCGAATGGTTCAGGTAAGGTTATATACCAAAGCCGTCAAGGGTTAGAGGGGAAAGGGACAGTGCAAGGGGTTGTGAAATCAGGAGCGTTATTGCGAATGGTGGGGTGAAATTGCATCACCTCTGCTGCCTCAGAAATATAGCAATAGTAGAGACTCGATAAACCGCCGCACAATACAAATGTAGTATGAAGAATCAAAATAAATCGTTGGTTGTAGTCACATCCAGGAGATCGCTTTTATCCCTGTGTTTACACTTCCCCGTGTCTGCTTTATTCAGTATTCTCTTGCTGTCATCAGTAGTTGTTATATCGGTAAGTATAAGTATTAGCGCTGCCCAGCAGCCAACCGCGACGCAGCAACAGGAAACTCGCGCTGCGGCGAAAAGATTATTACAGGACGGATTTCAACTATATAAACAAGGCACAGCAGAATCAAAGCGACAAGCGCTGGCAAAATATGAGGAAGCGCTGAAGCTATATCGTGTAGTGGATGACAAGAAAGGGCAAGCGGTTACTCTTCTGAATATTGGCTTAGTCTACTCCAATTTAGGAGAAAACCAAAAAGCACTCTCATACTTCAACCAATCCCTGCCTTTGTGGCGTGCGGAGGACAACAAAACAGGCGAAGCCTTAACCCTCAACAACATTGGCTCCGTCTACTCCACTTTAGGAGAAAAGCAAAAAGCTCTCGAATACTACAACCAATCCCTGCCCTTGAGGCGAGAGGTGGACGACAAAGCTGGCGAAGGTAGAATCCTCAACAACATTGGCGCTGTCTACTCCGATTTAGGAGAAAAGCAACTCGCTCTGGAATACTACAACAAAGCCCTGCCCTTGTGGCGTGCGGTGGAGGACAAAGCTGGCGTTGCTATAACCCTCAATAACATTGGCAGAGTCTACTCCGATTTAGGAGAAAAGCAAAAAGCACTTGAATACTACAACCAATCCCTGCCCTTGTCGCGTGCGGTGGAGAACAAAGCAGGCGTTGCTGCAACCCTCACCAACATTGGCTTAGTCTACTCCGATTTAGGACAAAAGCAAAAAGCGCTCGAATACTACAACCAATCCCTGCCCTTGTGGCGGGAGGTGGACGGCAAAGTTGGCAAAGCAGGCGTTGCTACTACCCTCAGCAACATTGGCTTAGTCTACTCCGATTTAGGACAAAAGCAAAAAGCTCTCGAATACTACAACCAATCCCTGCCCTTGTGGCGTGCGGTGGGCGACAAAGCAGGCGTTGCTATAACCCTCAACAACATTGGCGGTGTCTACTCCAATTTAGGAGAAAAGCAAAAAGCCCTCGAATACTATAACCAATCCCTGCCCTTATCGCGGGAGGTGGACGACAAAGCACTTGAAGCTAAAACCCTCAATAACATTGGCTTAGTCTACTCCGATTTAGGAGAAAAGCAAAAAGCCCTTGAATATTACAACCAAGCCCTGCCCTTATCGCGGGAGGTGGGCGCCAAAGCAGGCGTTGCTGCAACCCTCAATAACATTGGCTTAGTCTACTTCGATTTAGGAGAAAAGCAAAAAGCGCTAGAATACCTCAACCAATCCCTGCCCTTGATGCGTGAGGCGGAGAACAAAGCAAATGAAGCTGCAACTCTCGCAAATATTGCCTTCCTCGAACGCAGCAGAGGCAATCTCAACGCAGCTTTAACTCCAATCAAAGATGCCATCAATATCATTGAAGACTTACGCACCAAAGTTGTCAATCAACAACTGCGTACTTCTTACTTTGCCTCAAAACAAGGTGCTTACCAGTTCTACATCGACTTATTGATGCAACTGCACAAACAGCAACCATCCAAAGGATACAACGCCGAAGCACTGCACATCAGCGAACGCGCACGGGCGCGAAATCTCTTAGAACTGCTTGCTGAAGCTAATGTTGACATTCGTCAAGGTGTAGATCCTAAGTTAGTCGCACAAGAACGCAGCTTGCAACAACAACTGGATGCCGCAGAATTTCAGAAGACTAAACTGCTTCAAGGTCAATATACAAATAAAGAATTAGAGAATATCAAACAACTTATTGAATCTTTTGACTCTCAGCTTGACGACGTACAAGCACAAATTCGCGTCAAAAGTCCTGAATATGCAACCTTAACTCAAAGTCAGGAATTTGATAAACTTGTACTCACTCTGCCACAAATTCAACAACAAGTACTCGATGACAATACCCTGCTTTTAGAATATTCCCTTGGGGAGGAACGCAGTTTTCTATGGGCAGTCAGCAAGACGGGTATTACCACTTACGAACTTCCCAAACGTGCTGATATTCAAGCTGCGGCGCAGGCTTTTAACAAAGAACTGTTAGACAAAAAAGATTCTGCGGCTATCCCAGAAACAGGAATCAAATTAAGTCAAATGATCCTCGCACCCGTCGCTAGTCAACTAAAGCAAAAACGCTTGCTGGTTGTTGGTGACGGCGCTTTGCAAACGATTCCTTTTACAGTATTGCCCATACCTGGAAGCAGTCAAAATTCCCCTACTCCTTTGCTGGTACAAAACGAAATTGTCACTCTACCTTCTGCCTCTAGCATTGGAGTATTGCGGAATAAATTTAAAGCACGCAAAAAACTTCCTCCCAAAACTATTGCTGTCCTTGCCGATCCTGTGTTTAGTTCCGACGATAAACGTCTGACAAATACTTCACAGTCACGCAATGATGAATTCAGAGGTTCTGAACTAGACAATCAAATAGACGAATGTCTCAACTTGGGTTCTCTTGAATATACCAAAAAGGAAGCCGAGGATATTCTTTCTCTTGAGCTAAATTCCACAAAGAAATTCTCTGCCTTGGGTTTTGCCGCATCTCTTAACACTGCTGTAAAACCAGATTTATCGCAATATCAAATAGTTCATTTTGCTACTCACGGTTGCGTCTCCCAAAAGAATCCGCAATTATCAAAATTAGTGCTTTCCCGCTTTGATAAAAAAGGCGGCAATATTGACGGCGACTTGAATCTCAACAAAATTTACAACCTCAAATTACCAGTTGAACTCGTTACCCTCAGCGCCTGCAAAACCGGCTTAGGTAAAAATGTCCAAGGAGAAGGCTTGATAGGCTTGACAAGAGGCTTTATGTATGCTGGGGCAAAGCGTGTAGTTGTGAGTTTATGGAGTGTGAATGATTTGACAACAGCTTCCCTGATGCAGCAATTTTACCAAAAGATGCTGCAACAAAATCAAAATCCGGTGACGGCAATGCGAGCCGCACAATTAGAAATGTGGAAATCAGGGAAAGCACCTTATTACTGGGCAGCGTTTACTATCCAAGGTGAATGGCAATGAGATTAATGCAATCTGCAAACGAACGGACATGATATAAGATCGGTTTTCATCGCGATCGCCTTTCCACCCATATCTTTAATAGTAGCAATTAGTTCCTCTGTCTTATCTGATTTTTGGGCACAAGTAATGAATAGATAATCGTAGTTAAAAGTGGTAAATTAACTTTCCACCTCAACTTTGTAAAGCGCAGGATTTTCTTCAAACAACGCTTGAGAACCTACTGCTTTTAATTGAGGTTTTGAAAACGCATTCTTCCAAGCTTCTGCACTTTGCCAATGCGCCACATTAATAAACTGAAATTTTGCATCTTTATCAATACTGCGATGAAGTTTTGCATCAATAAAACCCGGCTCATTCTTCATTAAATCAAGCGCTTCCGTCCAAACTTTGACGAATTGCTCCTCACTACCTTGAGGAACAGAAAAAACATTAATCAAAACTACAGGTGATGACATCTTATTTCTTCCTTTGCGTCTTTGCGACTTTGCGTGAGATAAAAACTATGGCATCCCACCTGTAACATGAATATTATGTCCAGTAATATAACTTGCCATATCGCTGACCAAAAACATCACCACATCTGCCACTTCACCCGGTTCTGCCAGTCGTTGCAGCGGTGAATTCTGCGCTATAAAATCTTGATCGGACTGCGAAATAGTATCTTTGAAACTTTCGGTTGTTGTCGGTCCTGGCATGATAGAATTTACTGTAATGCCACGTCCACCTAACTCCCTCGCTAATGCAAAAGTAAACTGTTCGATCGCTGCTTTGCTACCAGCTGTTACTGCTAAATTAGCTTGCGGTTGTACAGTGTATGGAGTTGAAAACGTGACAATGCGTCCTTTATCTGCCATGTGTTTCGCAGCTTCCTGCAACGCAAAAAAGTTACCCTTAGCATTAAAAGCGATCGCATAATCAAATTCCGCTTCTGTTACCTCAGCAACAGGCTTGACAACTCTCGGCGCACTGCCTGATATTACTAAAATATCTAGCTTACCAAAGTTCTTGACTGTTTCTTGAAACAAATGGCGAATATCAGCCAATTGGGTAAGATCGGTTTTCATAGCGATCGCTTTCCCACCCATATCTTTGATACTAGCAATTAGTTCCTCTGCCTTATCTGCTTTTTGTGCATAAGTAATGACAACAGATGCACCTGAATTAGCTAAACGTTCAGCTACCGCTCTACCAATACCAATCGATGCACCGATGACAATGGCAACTTTTCCGTTCAAAGTTTGCATCGCAAAATTCCCTTAATTGTCGCCGAATTTTTTCAACAGCCTGACTATACCAGCATCAAGCTTTAATAATCTTGTCTAATTTTGCGAAACTGTTCTAAAATTGCGATTTAATTCGTAGTAAGGACTTTAGTCCTTAATTTAAGCGTTAAAACGCTTACTACTTGCTTTTATAATCACGGTACTTTTTTGGTGTTGTTTTTGTTAACTTTTTAAACAACTTAGCGAAATGACTTTGATTACTGCATCCAACTTGAAGCGCAATTTCCACTATTGGTAAGTTGGTCGTTCGCAGCAGATGTTTCGCACGTTCAACCCGACACTGTAAAATGTATTGATAAGGTGTACATCCTGTTGACTGTTTAAACATCTGTACGAAGTAGTACATACTCATCCCGACAACTGCTGCGAGGTCATGAAGTGACACATCTTTACTCAAGTTGTCCTGAATATACTCAATCGCACGTTTTAATTGATGCGTTGATAAACCACCTGTGTACTGTTGTATTTTTGGCTCTTTGGTGGAATATTTCTTAAGTAGTTGGACTGCTAATGCATTAGCTAAAGATTGATTATAAAAACGACCGCCTGGACTTCCCGCTAAAAATTCCGCTTCTAACGCCAAACCGATATACTGAATTTGTGGATCGAGCATTCCATTGCAGTGGATTAGCTCTGTATGATTCGCATCATCTAATTCCAATGCACATTTTGAAATCACAATTGGTTTGAGAGTAAGTATCAAAATTTCGACATCTTTATCCCAGTTTCCTTTAAATCTTACTCCTTCAGGAGCGAGGCTGATACTACCAGGTATTTTGTGTATCCTGCGTAGCTGACCGTTTTCGACAACTTCAAGTATATGTGGCTCACTTAGCTGTATGGTGAGTAAATGGTCTTGAGGAATGACTTCAGGATACTCACAAGAAGGCATAGACAAACGTTCAACGTAGATTTCATCTAAACTGGTATCAGTAACAGTTAGTGATGAATCAGAACTAACTGGTAGTGGCACAAATTTATCATTGACAACATCAAAAACTTTGATTTTGCTGTCAAACATGCCTTTCACCTTTAAATGATAGGACGAGCGAAAACCGAATCAATAACTGCTTCTAAAACTGCGCGTGAGTTTCAAGTCGGCATAATGTCGTCGAGTCGCAATTGTAAATTTGGAAACAGAAAAGACGAAATCGGCTCTCCCAAGCGATATTGTTGCTGCTGGTACACCCCATTAACTAACTGGCAAATGGTGAAAGTAGGTTGCTTGGGATTGCCGATAAATTGCAAAC
>NZ_JBPAOH010000133.1:0-21481 GCF_050875635.1 Tolypothrix sp. VBCCA 56010 | reverse complement strand
CAAAGAACCAGCTTGATTGACCCAAGGGGTACATCAAAAATACGCTAACGAACACAGCGATTGGCGCAGAAAATGCGAGCGCGTTGTAAGGACGAATCCCCACCAAACGAGCGATTTCAAATTGCCGCAACATGAAGCCGATTAAACCAAAGGCTCCGTGTAATGCTACAAATGTCCACAATCCACCCAATTGACACCAACGGGTAAAGTCGCCTTGTGCTTCTGGTCCCCACAGTAACAATAAAGAGTGTCCCAAGCTATTTGCCGGGGTCGATACTGCCACTGTCAAGAAGTTACAGCCTTCCAGGTATGATGAGGCTAATCCGTGGGTGTACCAACTGGTGACGAATGTTGTACCGGTGAGCCAACCGCCTAGTGCGAGGAAGGCGCAAGGGAATAATAATATCCCTGACCAACCTACGAATACGAAGCGATCGCGCTTCAACCAGTCGTCTAGTACGTCAAACCACCCTCTACTGGGGGCGCGTCCTACTGCGATGGTCATTACAAGAAATCTCCAAAAGTTTATAAGTTCAGGTTTTCTCTGCCTATAGATTGCGATTTTATAGCGTTTCTCGGTTTAATGAGGTACACCCGTAGGGGCACGGCACTGCCGTGCCCGTACAACCCGCCATATAATTTTGTACCTCACCTGAGTGGGAATCGCTATATTGCTATCTATAAGACAGAACACAAACTGGGTTATGTATCCAGTTTACAATTTTTTACTGTCTCTCATTATTCTATAACTAAATTTCTCATTTTTCTACACAATTTTTAACTGAATTTAATATTTATATTTATTTAAGATTTACACGGATATCTTGAAACCCCGGAGGGGGGACAAGGAGACAAGGAGACAAGGAGATAAGGAGACAAGGAGACAAGGAGAATAATTCTTCTTTCTCCCCCTCCCCCCTTCCCCACTCCCCCACCTTCTTGCACGCTAAAATGATTGCTACAGTTAAATTTCACTCTTGGGATTCATGTTCACCATCGACTTAACCTTAAGAAATACGCCTTTCCCCGTATCGGTACAACGTAAAACATCTGAGGATGCTGAAGCTGTTTATCAGCTGATTTTGGCAGCTATGCGCTCTGGCAACCCTGATATTGTGGAACTAATATGTGAGGGCAAGACAGAGAAAAAAATTGCCGTCCGTGCTAGTGAAATTTCTGGGGTACAAATATCTCAGAAAGATGGTGTGGCTGCTGGTGGTGCGAGACCACCTGGTTTCTTCGCTCTAGCCTCTGAGTAAGCCATCGGTGGTAGAAAAATGGCGGAACTGGGCATTGAGGTAAAGGATTTAAATTTCAGTTGGACTAATGGAGAGAAAGTAATCAAATCTTGCTCTCTAGAAGTACCTCTTGGTGAATTTTGGATGCTTTTGGGTACTAATGGCAGTGGCAAATCAACTTTGCTCAGATTACTTGCGGGATTATTAGCACCTCAGTCTGGAGAAATTCGGATTTTGCATCCGGTTGGCTTTGTCTTCCAAAATCCGGATCATCAATTGGTGATGCCAACTGTTGGTGCAGATGTCGCTTTTGGACTAGTGGAAGAAAAGTTGCCGCCAAAGATAGTGAGAGCAAGGGTTGAGGAAGCGTTAGGGGCAGTGAATTTGCTTTCACTGCAACGACGCCCTATCTACGCTTTGAGTGGTGGACAGAAACAGCGAGTGGCAATTGCTGGTGCGATCGCTCGTCGCTCTGAGGTCTTACTATTAGATGAGCCAACTGCTTTACTCGATCCAGATAGCCAACTGGACTTGGTAGCTCAAGTACGCCGTTTAGTCAAAAGTCGCAATATGACGGCTCTTTGGGTAACGCATCGCCTAGACGAGTTAAACTACTGTGATGGCGCTTTCTTGCTAGAAAAAGGCTCTCTAGTGGATAAAGGTGAAGCTTCACGCCTAAAACAACGTTTGATGGAAGAACACGACGAAGCCTCTTAATACTCACTTGTCCAGCTTTTTTTTATCCCAAGCTAATAATTAATTAGTAATTACAAAGAACTGCAACGCGCCTCTCAAAAGGCGCGTTTTCAGTTTATACAGCAACTTTACACAATTGATCTACATTTTTTGTTTTCTGTAACATAGTGTTACAAGCAATGCTTCAATTACTATAAAAGTTATGAATGAATTTTGTTAACTCTAGATAATTGTGATTAAAAACCATGCCCCCCTCCTTACTTCCAGCCGTTTTGTTAGTGGACGGCTACAATATAATTGGCACTTGGCATTGCCTGAAAAAAACCCGTGACTATGCTGGATTAGAGGCAGCACGCGGCGAATTGATTGAAGCTTTAATCAGTTACACCGCTTTTCAGGGTTATGAGACTCAGATCGTCTTTGATGCCCAATATCAAAATTCCTCTAGCAATAAAGAAGTTATTACAGAGCTTTTATCAGTTCATTACACTGATTTTGGACAAACTGCTGACACGTACATCGAAAAAACCTGTGCGTCTTTGCGCTCTTCATTAGCACAGTCTCTAATTTCTCGCGTAATTGTTGCTACTTCAGACCGGGCACAACAGCTGATGATACTAGGTTATGGTGCTGAGTGGATGTCGGCTCAAAAACTATGTTGGGAAGTGGAAGCCAGCGTGTGTCGATCGCGGCAAAAGTATCAAACAAGAAAACAACCTAAAACTAGATTTCTCGCTAATTCCATTGACCCCAAAGCACGAGATCGTCTGGCGGAATTGCGAATGCGAACAAATTAAATATTAGCATGAATTGCGAAGCAAAGTTACCTTTGTCATTGGGTTTTGATGGAAAGGATTATGGACTTAAGTATCTAGTCAAAAGTTTTTGGGAAAAATTTTCGCTCAGGTACTTGCCAAATCCTATCTTTACCCTTAAGATAATAAATTGTGATCCTCAGTAGCTCAGTGGTAGAGCGATCGACTGTTAATCGATTGGTCGCTGGTTCGAATCCGGCCTGGGGAGTTAAAAATTTTGGAGCCATAGATTTTGGATTTTGGATTGTCCGTCCGTAGCTTATGGTCGCTTGATCGAGCTGTGACGTTTCTCAATCATGGTTCGTTCGGTGCTTGTCCTAAAACTGTGCTGTCAGCGCAACAACGACTGCGGGAACAGTTAGAAAATGAACCTTTGCGCTTTTTTATTAGGGAGTGGGAAGGGTTGCTGGATGACGCTAGGAGGAAACTAGCGGGGTTTGTGGGTGCGGATGCCGAAGATTTGGTATTTGTTCCAAATGCGACGACTGGTGTAAATTCGGTGTTGCGATCGCTTGTCTTTTATCCTGATGATGAAATTCTCACAACGAACCATGAATATAACGCTTGCCGTAATGCTTTAGATTTTATCGCTAGTCGCACTGGGGCGCGGGTGGTGGTGGCAAAAATTCCCTTTCCTTTAGAATCGTCAGAACAAATTTTATCAGCGGTAATTGAGCAAGTTTCGCCAAAAACACGATTAGCACTTTTGGATCACGTTACCAGCCAAACTGGGTTAATCTTTCCGATTCAGCAGTTGGTGAAACAGTTGCAACAGGGCGGTGTGGATACGCTTGTAGATGGTGCCCACGCGCCGGGAATGCTTGCTTTAAATTTATCAGAAATTGGGGCGACTTATTATACTGGGAATTGTCATAAATGGTTGTGTGCGCCGAAAAGTGCGGCTTTTTTGTATGTACAACGAGATAAACAGTTAGAAATTCGTCCGCTGACAATTAGCCACGGTGCAAACTCACCACGAACTGATAAATCACGCTTTCAGTTGGAATTTGATTGGATGGGTACGAACGATCCTACCGCTTATATGTGCGTACCGGAAGCGATCGCTTTTATGGGTTCTCTGTTACCTGGTGGGTGGGATGAATTAAGACAGCGAAATCATCAGCTAGCATTGCAGGCAAGACAGCTACTTTGTGAAGCGTTGAACGTGTCGGTGCTGTGTCCAGATGAGATGATTGGTTCTATGGCGGTTGTTCCGATGCCAGAAGTGTTGGAAAGTCGCAGTTTTATGTCTTTGCGCGATGAATTATTTGATAGATTTGGGATTCAAGTGCAAGTGGTTCCGTGGCAGGAAAAACCGAAGTTATTAATAAGGGTTTCGGCGCAAATTTACAATACACTGGAACAGTACGAGTATTTGGCAAAGGCGTTGAAAGAGTTAATTCTTGAGAATATTAATTAACTGTTGTTAAATACTAAATTGACCCAAGGTAATGCAGCTTGTACTGAATTAAACAACCGCCTATCTGCCGTCCAGAACTCACATCCTAATCTTTTAGCTAAAGCTAAATAGTGAGAATCGTAGGTTGCTGAGAGTCTTAAATTTCTCGCTATAATCAAGGCTTGTTGGTGTAATTCTGCGTCACCGTAAAGCCTGATATTTAAATTCATGGCTTCTGCTAAAACTTGATCAGCTTCTTCTACTGCTATTTGCCCTGCAACAGCAGAGCGATGTAAGGCATTGCTAAGTTCATAGTAAATCAAGCTCGGTGCAACAATTGTGCAGTTTAACTATAACCACTGATTCCACAATTCTCTTATCTGCAACGCCAAAGTACCTCTTGATAACAAAAGTACTACTAAGTTGGCATCAACACAAACTACAATTGATGTCATTTTGCCTCAGATTTTGGAAAGCAACTACGCATAAATTCATCATGTTGCTCGTTGCGTTCTTCTCTTGTTTGTCGGATATAGTCTTGTATTGGTGGGTCAAATGGTTTTCCTGCACGACGAGCGTTGATTTTATCTCCCAACTCAATCAGCCTTTGGAAAGCTGCTTGTCCGTCGGATTTTTTCAACTTTTCATCTAAAAGCGCTCGTTCCTCTTGGGAAAGAGACTGAATAATTTGTGCTAAACCGTCTACTAGTTGCGTGTTCATAGTTTGACAACGTAGGGTAATTATATTCATATCCTATAATCGCTGCTTCAAAAAACGGTTAACCGAAAGGGCGATCGCTTATACTTTTCATCAAGTTTGTTCTTGAAAGTTACATTTTCCTATCTTAGCCAAAGTTTTTTTCAGGCATAATACAGGATATTCCTTTTCTTCCCACGTATCTTTTGACCGCTTAAAAAAGGAAAAGCCCATTTTGTAATAAAGGTTTATTGCTGTCTGGTTGTCTGGCTCAACCATAACTGTTAAGCGTTCAAAACCTTGCTTCATAGCTTCTGATTCAACTTCCTGAATCAGAAATGTAGCGATTCCCTGTCGTCTATAGTGACGATCAACCTCTAGGGCTTGCAAGTAAGCAGTAGATACTCCATCGGCTAAATCAAGATCGTCATGCAAGAAAACAAATTGCACAGTGCCAATAATCGTCTTTTCTATCAAAGAAATAAAGATAACTCGCTTACCTTCTTTGTGATTGGCAATTTACCGCTGAAGAACACTATTAAAGTAAATGTCCTTATGGTCATTACTGCGCCAATTTAAGAACTGCTGTATATACTCAGAGTTCATTTTTGCAATTAGAACCAAAGTCTTATCCCTCTTTGTTCAAAACTAAAGCTTTAGATTAAAAACTGATAGCGAAAAAATTGATAGACCCTGCGACTGATTTTTGAGCCAATCTCAGGTGACGACAAAATTTAGGGTGACTTTAGCGATCAAGCGCGATATTCCAGCTTTTAAATTATCTCTTGGTTTGATTAATTTCAGCGATCGCACATCAAGCGCGTGATTATTGTCAGGTGCGCGATCGCTACGTTAGTTAGTTGTGAAATATCACAGTTACCAAAGGCAAAAACGCCAACAAAAACCCATTCCAAAATTGGAAGTTAAGTTTTGGAGTCGGTTCTGGTTGTGCTAACAAAGCTTCTATTCTTTGTTCTAGGCGATCGCATCCTAATGCTGCACAGAAAATTTCTGAGGATACAGGAGTTGTACTCACTACCAACAACAGCGATTCTGCTAACAATAATGGATCTACTCGTGATGCAGCGTAAGCATCCGCACGTAATTCGCGCAAAATTAACAGTTCTTGCCACAAAGCATCTGTATTTGGCAACCAAGCGGTGCAGCAACGCACCCAACCCAGCCAAAAAAACCAGAATGTATCTTTGTAATGGTAATGTCCTTGCTCGTGTGCGAAGACACTTTCTAAATGCTCTGGTGAAAGATTTGCCAGTAGTCCTTGGCTAATTACTAATTCCGATCGCCAAAAACCGATTTGACCGGCAAACAGCGCTTCGGTGTTGAGTAGCCTTACTTGTTTACCTTCAATATTAACTAAGGGACAGTTGCGGACAGATTTCACAGATTGCCAACCACCGAAGGCAAGTTTAACGCACAAAATGTCAAATATTGCAAGACTAATTAACGTTAAGACATAACTAAACCAACCGGTGTACATCCCGCCCATATTGCCTTGAGGTCCCATGCACAAAACGGCGATCGCTGTCATAAAAATTAACAAGGGCGGAAAGAGAAATAAAAATAGCGATCGCCGCCAGCGCACACTCCAACTACCTTCAAAGTTAGTTTCAGAGGCTCTCAAGCACCAAGCGACTGTTAAAGCAGTCAAAATCATGATCAGATGCATTATTGTTCCTCCCTGGCTTGGCGTGCAGCTTGAATGCGTTTGGCGATCGCTTGTATTTGTTCGCTGGCAGCTTCATCTAAACTATCTGCAAAAGCAGCAATTACATCGGGATTACCCACCGCGAGAAATCGCTGTAACTGCTCGTGTGCTTTAATTACCTCTGCTTGCTGTTTGGTAATCAATGGACGCCAATAAAATGCTCGTCCTCTTTTGTCGCAGGTTAGCCAACCTTTATCGGTAAGGCGACGCAATACGGTTGTCACGGAAGTATAAGCTAATTCGCGGTTAGGGTCAGTAAGAATGCGATCGTGTACATCTTTAACTGTAACTGAACTCAGTTCCCAGATGATATGCAAAATTTCTGCTTCCAGAGGACCTAAAGACAGTTGTTTGGGGCGGTATTCAGGTAAAGGTGCCATGTCGATTTTGGATTTTAGATTTGGGATTTTGGATTGGGAAAATGTGAAAAAATTCGTTCCCAGTAGATATTCGTTTTGGATGCGTGGTTGGTGAGTGTCTTTATTTAGTACTGCATAATCCTACATCTGTCCTTCTATTCAGATTACACGTTCAGTTCCAATGCTGCGTTCAAATAGGAAAAATTGCCCATTGCAGACAAGCAAGATTTCAATCTTCAAAGATTCATGCATAGAGTATACTCAGGGTTGAGACATCAAGAACCCACTAGCATAAAACTATGTTTAGTGACAGCATCTGGGTAAGATATTATTTGCGGCAGTAGTATAGGACTAGGTGTATCCAGCACGTGAAGCTATTCGTTTACCACACTCCGGAATTGACTCCAGCGGATAAAGCGCCAGACTGTGCGATCGCAGTTGATGTTTTGCGAGCAACTAGCACAATGGCGACTGTATTGGCAGCTGGAGGCGAAGCTATCCAAGTCTTCAGCGATTTAGAAAAACTTATGCAAGTGAGCGAATCTTGGCTCCCCGAAAAACGGTTGCGAGCTGGAGAACGCGGTGGTGGGAAAGTTCCTGGTTTTGAACTGGGTAACTCACCTCTCGACTGCACACCAGAATTAGTGCATGGGCGACGCTTATTTATTAGTACCACGAATGGCACTCGCGCCTTACAAAGAGTCCAAGATGCTGCAACTGTCATAACCGCAGCTTTTATCAATCGAGCTGCGGTGGTGCGATATCTCATAGAAAAGCAACCAGAAACAGTTTGGATTGTTGGTTCAGGTTGGGAAGGCAGTTTTTCTTTAGAGGATACAGCTTGTGCAGGAGCGATCGCTCACAGTGTTGTACAAGAAACCAACTTGCCTCTAGAGAAATTAGCTGGTAATGATGAAGTAGTTAGTGCGATCGCTCTTTATTCTCAATGGCAAGATAACTTATTAGGACTTTTTCACGCTTGCAGTCACGGTCAGCGATTGTTACGTCTTAATTGTTATGAAGACCTGAAATATTGCTCGCAAACCGATATTTTAGATGTTTTACCGATGCAACGAGAACCAGGAGTTTTGAAAAGTTAAAAGGTTAGGACTTACGCACTCATGTCGTCACCAATTGAATTTACGTAGGGGCAATTCATGAATTGCCCCTACGAGACAAAGAGCGCGTGCGTAAGTATTAAAGGTAAAAGGCAAAACGCAAAATAAATTGTTTGATTCTTTTTACTTTTGCCTTATACCTTATAAAATTGACGCGCCTAACCACCCTGTTAAGTTTTCTTGCTGAATTGGCGAAGGATTAGCAACAGGTTTTACTTGGTACCGTGTGGGACGTGGTGAAGTCAAGGTTACAGGGTAGGTGCAAAGTTCGTCTTGGTGGAAAACTGTAATTTGGATGGTGTCGTTGGGTTGATAATCTTTTAAGCGATCGCTTAACCCACTTGCTGTCACCTTCATTTTATCAATTGCCAACAACTCATCACCTGCATCGATTCCCGCTATTTGTGCAGGTGAACTAGCTTCGACAAACTTAATTATCTCTCTTCCGTTTTCAGCACTTGCTTTCACACCCAAATAAGGTTCTTCTTCGTTTTCTGCAACTAACTCCAAGCCAAAAGGTTGTAAATACTCGTTGAAAGGCAAATCTTCAGTATCATCAATGTAGCGCTTAAAGAAATCAGATAAATCCATTTCTGCTACAGACTCAATTACTGACTGTAGCTGTTCGGGAGTAAAGCCGATTTCATTGAAGCCAAATTGCTGCCACATTTTCAGCATGACATCATCAAAAGAGCGTTGATTGTTATGCTGGGAACGAATCAGTAAATCTAGCAACAGAGATACCATTTCCCCTTTTAAATAGTAGGAAATTTGAGAATTGCCGCTATTAGCATCTTGGCGATAAAGTTTAATCCAAGCATCAAAACTCGACTCGGAAAGCGGTTGCACTTGGCGTCCCGGTGTCTTTTCATACTTACTAATTTCCTTGCTCAAGTTGCTTAAAAATGTTTGAGCATCGTAAATGCCCGCCCGCAAAGGAATCAGCAAATCATAATAACTGGTCGTTCCTTCAGAAAACCATAAAGACGGTGTATAATTTTCTTGGTCGTAATCAAAAACTTCCAGTGCTTTCGGGCGAATGCGCTTGACATTCCACAAGTGAAAGAACTCGTGTGCTACCAATTGCATAAAGCGATCGTATTTATCTTCAGCGCGAAAGCCAAAGCGTTGGTAAATTAAAGAGCAACAGTTTTTATGCTCCAAACCACCGTAAGCTTGAGAAAATAAATGTAGTAGAAACAGATATCTTTCATAAGGCAAACCGCCAAACATTTGCGCTTCAACTTGGATAATTTTCGTGATATCAGAAATCATCCGTTGTGGTTGCAAATTACCTTGTCCCCAAATTGCCAATTCATGGGGTTTTCCCAATACCTCAAAGTGATATAACTGATGGCAACCAATTTCAAAGGGGTTGTCTACAAGCGTATCAAAATCGTCAGCTAGAAAAGTATTGGCTTGTTCATCTGCGGGTAATGCTGTAGTTACCTGCCATTCTGGGCGTGGTGGTACGATAGAAACACGAATTAATTGCTTTTCCCAACCTGGAATTCTAAAAAACAACGCAGCACCGTTAAAATAGCCGTGAGTTGCATCTAAGTGATTTGTCCGCACTGATAGCTCATTCGCAAAAATGCGGTAACTCACGGTTAATTTTGAAACCTTGTTTGTTTCTACTTGCCAGTGATTTTTACTGATTTTCCGCCAAGGCAAAGACTCCGCGTCCGAAAAAGCGGTAAAATTCTGTAACTGTTTGGCGTATTCCCGCACCAAGTAAGAACCTGGAGTCCACACAGGTAGTTTTAAATCCAGAATTGGCAATGGGTAATTTGCTAAATGCAAAGTTACCTCAAACAAATGCGTTTCTGGTTGAGGCATTGCCACCTGATAATGAATTGTCGGCACGGCTTCTTGGATGCGGGTGTCGGTGCGAGGTGCTGTTGCTTCAGTCATCTGTAGTTAGAAGTTAAGAGGTAGGAGCGAGGAATTTAGGGTTAAATTTAACTTATAACTCATAATTCATAACTCAGAACTCATAACTACTCACTTTCCCAGCGTCGGGTGCGTTCACGAAGTAACGCACCGCAATCTAGTTCTAAGACGGTGCCGTACTGTCCTCCTAACACACCCTACTAGCTACTCACTTTTCGAGCGTAGGGTGCGTTACGGACATCCGTCCTAACACACCCTCCTAGCGCTACAACCAATTCATATGTATCATGATTTTCGGCAAATGATATAACTAATTAAACTTTGCCAGCCAAATTTATCAATTGTTTGAAGTTAACGAGATAAACTACCTGATTAGCGTTGTCAATTTTGATCCAACCTTTTTCATCAAGCTTTTCCATAATTTTGGTGGTTTCTTCAACACCAATTTCTGTAACTTCTGCTAAATCTTTGTAAGGAATGTTAAAAATTTCCTTTCCTTTTTCTGATTCTTGAGCGTAACTTTCGCCCAAACTGACTAGAGTTTGAGCGAGTTTAACTGCTGGTGGTGAAGACCGCATTTGCAAGCGTAAATTAGCTTGCCGCAATCGTCGCACCATCAGTTGCAGCATTCTATGATGCAACTGCGGGTCTTTAAACAATATTTGAATAAAGCGCTCTCTGGAGATACTCAGTAATTTCACAGGCGAAAGAGCAACCACATCGGTTGAGCGGGGAGACTCATCCAAAATTGCCATTTCGCCAAAAAAATCGCCCTGTCCTAAAATTGCCAAAGCAACAGAATCTTCGCTGCGCGTGCGTCGCACTTTGACCCAACCAGAAACCACGAAGTAAACCGCGTTTCCCCAAGCATCTTCCATTAAAACGGCTCGTCCCGCTGGGTATTCGTGGTTGATTGCAACGTTGAGCAGCCATTCTAAAGTTTGTGGATTGGCTGTACTCATTAGGGGGAAAGTTTCACTAAAAATCTCAGTCTGCATGAAATATCTGCAAAAAATGGATTTAAGAGCAGAAAATTAGATTTGTTACTATACGTTTTTAAAACCGTAATCTTTAGCGGAATACGGTATCAAAATTTTCTTGATATTCAACCGCAACCTCTTCGGTCGATCGGTCTAGGGTTCCATTACAACACAATAACTATCACAGCGGAATCAGCGGTTTTACTGACAGATTTTTATTTGTTGTTTATCGGTAGTCAAGCATCTGTGAGTATTTTGATTTGATTGTCTAAATCATCCAAGAGTCGATTCAGTGCCGTAAAAGCTTTCAATTGTCCGGGGTTGGTGTTGCGATTCAAGACTAGCCGTTGTTGCAGTTCGTGCAATTTGTGACTGAGTTGTTGGGAAATTCCTATAGCATCGCGGCTAAGACGTGCCAACTGTTGTTGTTGATAGAATTTTAACGCGGCTCCCCGGAGTACTTGTAGTGTCGCTTCTTCGCCGTACATTCCTGGCATCACTCGCAAGCGTAATAACAAACGGTTTTCTTGATACAAGCATTCTTTCTCTACCTGTTTTGCTTCTGCAAGTGTAGTTACAGGCAGGTTTGTTAGTCGCTTCAATTCATTAAGCACTCCCTGGAAAACGGAGAGAGGAAGTTTTTCTAAGACGGATTGCAAGACTCCATTATCACTCCAGAGTATCCTGCCTTCGTATGGTTGTCTTTCCAAATACAAACGACCAATTCCCCCTGCTAGAACTCGACCTAGTAATTCTGCGAGTAATTTCTTGGGTTGTAGTGTTGCTAGCTGTTCAACAGGCAGTAATAAATCGGGAACTGGTATGAGTAATACAGGTAAACTCTGTGGCGATCGCTCTTCGGAAGTATTTTCCTGTGTCTTTTTGTCTGCGCTGGTAAAGAGGATGGTCGCTTTAGACAAGTTATCAGGGTCCAGCACAGCAGGAGAATCTGCTTGTTGGCAAGAATTTTCGCTTTTTTTTGTCTGGGCTACAATAGATGTCTCTGGCTTTGACGCAAGCGAATCGGCAATGGTAGCTGCGCTATGTTCTTGAGCAAGGTTGGCTGCTGGCTGGGATGTATTTTTGTAGTTGAGGTAGGCTGAGAGTATGTTGCGGTGGGTGTCGGGGGCGATCGCTACTGTCACCATTGTGCAGTTAATATAAGACAAAATGTTACCAACGTAATCTAGCGCCGCAGTATCTTCTAGATTAACCATGCCCAGTAACAATTTGTTATCTTCTATGGTATATGGCAAAATTTGATGATATAAGCAAGCTTCAAAGGACAAGATACGCTCTATCAGCTCAAATATTTGCTGGCGTTCGCGTAGCGACTCCCCAGGAGTATCGCGCAGCGACTCAGAAGGAGTATCGGTTAACAGTTGATTACCAATTGCTTCGGTATCACTTGGTTTGCCCTGTGAAGACAACATAGGTTTGATTGCTTGGTGTTTCCTTATATCGTATTCTGCCTCTAGATTATTTGGTAGTAAATAAACTTACTTTTTCGGGTGATAAAAGTTAAATTAACTACAAATATATAAAAAGTTTATTTGGGATTGTGGATTGGGGTGAATCCCAAATCCAACGTCCAAAATTGATAGTTGTCGTGTTTTGCGTGTGGGATGCAAGGTGTTGTCAAAGCGCGAATATTTGGTTACTCCTGAGTTCTTAAATTTTGAGCCACGAGATAGATTTTACTCCATTCGCCCATTACCTGATGGGTTTTGAGTTTTAACGAAAGAGCGATTTCTTCGATGGATTTGCCTGCTTTTCGCAGTTCCAATAACTGCTGCGAAGTTTTAGTCAATTTTGACTGTAATTGCTGCCATTGCTGCGGTGTTAATCCCAAATTGTGTTCGTCTAGGGAAATTTCTAGCCAGTTATCTACTAGTTCCGGTTTGCCTTTGACAGCAAAGACACGCACGGCATGGTAGCTAATTTTCTCGCGTAAACGGTAAATTTCCTTAATTGGCTTACTCATTTTTTTGGCAATTTCGTCTTGGGATTTGCCTTGCAGATACAGTCGCAACCACTGCACTGCGTCTTGCCCTAGATTTTCTTGAAGATAAGTTTCAAATTCTTGCTTGACTGCGTGACGCAGTACTTGCTGTTCTTCTAGTTGTTGTGCTTGTTGATATTCGGCGATCGCCTGATTATCGGCTAAGTTAACGCGGTTGTCGTTGTCGTCTGTGAGAATTTCTTCGGAAACTAGTCTAATTAAATCGCTACCGGGCACTTGGGTTAAACCACCGCGCTGCGTGCGTCGCAAATAATTTACGAAACGGTAAGCTAATAACGGTTGATTGCGTACTGGTCGCAGGCAATATTCTTCCATGCTGGCAAACAGCAAAGAATTCTGTAATCTGGAATCCGTTGTAAACTCGGCGATGCAAGCCATTTGCTGCTGCATGTAGTTATCGCTTTGCAATAATTCTTGGAGTACTTCTTGCAACACGTCCACGACGCTGCGTTGGCGATCGCGACTCAGAGAAATCCAAGTTTGGATTTTATTGCGTAATGTCACTAAACTCCCCAGCCGAGTGATTAAATTGCGATAAGCACGCTCTCTTGCCATTCCCAAGTACCGCTGGCATAAAATCCGATAGCGATATTCCATCGCTTGTTTGGCGATATCTAACTCTTTCGGATTAAGTAAGTCAAAGCGTTTTGAGTTACTTCCCAAAAGCCAAAAAATAATACTTTCTCTGTTTGCTTCGCTTTGTTGTGGACACTCTGCTGCCAAACGTTGCCGCCAATATAGCGTCAGTTTTTCTGCTTCTGAAGCCATAGCGAGATTGCGCTCCTCGAAACCCTGTTTTAAAGTTTGCATCACAACCCCCATTTATTCCACTCAAATTTTTAACTGGCAGTTGCCCCTGATTGAATGATGTCTTTGGTGGACATCGAGTGTGATTATTCACTCGAAGCCGTTGTTTCGACTTCCTCTGTTATTTAGGTCTGGAATCACTCAAGTTATGCAGTATTTTCCGGATTGCTGTTTTTGCTTTTTGTTTGCTATCGCCGGAAATCAACGTCTTTTAGCTATTTTCCTCACTTGGTGATAATTTTTAAGTTTTGTAAAGTTATATGTTTTTCTAGAGAGAAAAGGGATTTATCAAAACTATATAAGCATACAGCGAATGAAGAAGGGGAGCCGCTTTCTTTGTGCAAAGGAAGGAGTGCCCTCGGCGGCTAACGCTTTTTGGGCAAAGCTGACGAATGAAAAGCAGCTTTATAAGTGCAAATATGATTTACGTCAATTTAGACGCTGTTTGAACTAGATAAGTTTCTGGAGTTTCTTAGGAGCTTTTTTGTGATGTTAAATGTGCTGCCACGCGATCGCGAAGACTTTTAAGTTTATTGCACCTTAGTTTTCTGTTTATATTAGGAATGAGCGCAAAATCATCGATTGTAGAGACAATTCATGAATTGTCTCTACGAAGGAATAGGCTTTTTCGAGTCTTTTGGCATCCTGTATATTTTGATATTTTCGCGCTCTCTACGCTGACTACAATCAGGACACGAGGGGCTAAATATTTTCACCGAATGTCTTGATAAAATTGCTTCAGGTATTGTGGGGACACACCAACACCCCAAAGAAAGCCGATGTAAAGATATATTGCGGTGGCTTTGAAGAAGCCCCATTTTGCGACACGGCGATCGCTACTTTGGACGATGCGATTCACCAAGCGAATTTTTCCGCGTCGTACTATTTTTATGCACAAGTCGGCTTCTTCCATAATTGGGAGGTTGCTGTCAAAACCCCCACATTCCCAGAAATCAGCGCGGCGTGCGAAAATTACTTGATCGCCAAACAATAAGCGCAGTCCTTGAAAAAACAAATGTGGGCGAAAAAGCAACGGTGCATAATAAGTTTTCAGCCAGTTGTGCAGTGAAACTGCCCAGCGCGTAGTACTTTCACCTGCCATCAGGGAAATAAAACCGCCAGCAACAACAGTTTTGTCTGCTAGTGTCTGCTCAATAACTGTTACCAAGTCGTCGCTTACCAAAGTATCTGCGTGGAGAAAGCAGAGGATTTCTCCGGTTGCGACTTCTGCACCTTGATTTGATTGGGCAGCGCGTCCGCATTGTTTGGCAGAAATTACTTGTACACCTGCTGTTTGGGCGATGGCGATCGTTTCGTCAGAACTACCGCCATCCACAACCAGCACCTCCCAAGCTGGGGGTGTGAGTAAACTGAGATGACGCAAGGTGCGTCCCAGACACTTTGCCTCATTTAAAGTGGGGATGATAATCGAGACGTGGGACATAGATTGGTGATTGGTAATTGGTAATTGGTAATTGGTAATTGGTAATTGGTGAGCCAGTGCAAAGAAAGCGGCTCTGCCGACTTGAAGCACAACCGCGTGCATAGAGAAGGGGTAATTGGTAATTGGTCGTCAGTTAGTAAAATAACCAACTATCAACTATCAACTATCAACTATCAACTAACAACTAACAACTAACAATTAACAACTATCAACTAACAAATAACTCTATCTGCCGTTAGAAGACCTAACAATCGGGTTTTCAACAGATTCGCGATACTCTTGAACTTGGTCTGTGTAGCCTATGGGCAAAACAGCTTCAACGTTTTCATGAGGACGAGGAATAATCACCCAAGATTCCAAAGTACCACCATGAACATTTTCGACCGCATCAACGCCAGCAGCCATAGCAGCTTTTACTTCCGAAACATCTCCGCGAATATTGACTGTAAAGCGAGCGCTACCAACTCTGATATAACCGACGAGGGTGACTCGACCGGCTTTCACCATTGCATCTGCTGCTGCTAGCACAGCGGGAAAACCTTTAGTTTCCAATGCTCCAACTGCCTGTGATGATGACATAATCGATCTCCTGTATAAGTAAACGTATGTGGCGCTACTCAATAATTGTACGAATGTTCGCTACCGATTTTGATGGCGAACTTGGTTAGAAGATACGGTATGGTTCTGATTTTTCGGTGAAGTGGATGGGCAAAATGCTTTCCACATTCTCCGGAGGGTTGGGAACGATGTAGTGGGTGATTACTTGACCACCGTAAGCTTCCTCTCCGGCAGCGATTCCGGCTGCAACCGCTGTTTTCACCTCAGCTACGTGTCCCCTGACGGCGACTAACAAGCGAGCGCTTTCCGCTTGACCGTAGTATACCAGTGTTACGCCGGCAGCCTTCACCATTGCATCTGCTGCTGCTAACACAGCTGGAAAACCTAAAGTTTCAATTACTCCAACCGCCATCGGCATGGCATCAACTCCTAAGTCAAGGGATGGGTGTTATCAATTGTACGATGTTGTTACAGCAACGAGAGCAGAAAGCCCACTGGCTTTTAGCCGTGGGGACGCGAATAATGCTCTAAGTGGAGCTACACCGCATTTTCGCTCATGAATGCGGTCGTGGCTTTAGCCACAGTCAAAACCGTAAGGTAGAGACGCGACCGATCGCCTCTGTACGACATCGTGCGACAATATAACTAGCCTACAGGTTGAGATGCCGTCAACGTGTGCCCGACAAATTTTGGCTCGCTTAGGAAAGATAGCACGGTTGCCACACACGGGATTGAAAAATAGTAATGGCAAGAGTGTCAAGTTAGCATCTTATAATTCGCCCAGTTCGTTTGGGTATGGAAAGATGAAAAAAAATGACTTGCAATTTTATGACTTGAGTGCAGATATTTGGTGGCAGGAAGATGCTAAAATCTACGCTCTCTATTACTTAAATCAACCCCGATTTGATTTTTTTGATCGGTACGTACCTTCTTGGCAGGGATTGCGAGTATTAGACGTTGGCTGTGGCGGCGGTTTTTCTTGCGAATTTATGGCAAGAAGGGGAGCGATCGCATGCGGGGTAGATCAATCGGCAAAATGTATTAAACAAGCTCAAGAACATGCAGCAATCAGCAAATTACCGATTGAATATCAACACGGATTTGCGGAAAATCTGCCTTATCAAGCAAACTATTTTGATATTGTTGTATGTGTTGATGTCTTAGAACATGTTGCCGATTTAAGAAAAACAATTTCCGAAATTTCTAGAGTTTTACAACCTAACGGATTATTTTTCTTTGACACTATCAATAGAAGTATAAAATCTCAATTTGTCATGATTTGGCTTTTAGAAAATATTTTGCGCGAGATTCCCGTCGGTATTCACGATTGGAAAAAGTTTATTAAGCCAGAAGAACTGACTGATTTACTGCATAATCATAACTTTGCCAGCATAGAAGTTAACGGATTTGACTTATTTGGTGAAGGTTTATTCGATAACATCCTTGCGTACATCCACTATAAAAAGACTGGAGGATTTCAAGCCAAAATTACTAACAATACTTCTTTAATGTATATTGGTAAGGCAATCAAATCAGCGCTTTAGCGCTAAAAAAGCTTATTACAAATTTTCTTGTAGTGGATAGCTATTTGCACCTTCGGCTGACCATTCCCACATTGAGCCAGCATAGTTTTTGATATTAGTCAAGCCTAAATTTGCCAAAACGCTGACAAAAAAAGCCGAACGAATACCACCTGTACAATAAGTAGCAATGGGAGTATCTAATTGAATTCCTAATCTTGCTAGTTTTGTGATAATTTCTTCAGTTGGAAGTAAGTTACCTTTATTATCTATTAAATCTTTGAAGTAGAAATGCACTGCACCAGGGATATGTCCTCCGCGCTTTTCACCGTAAGGAGTTGCCCCATTATATTCTCGCTTTTCGCGAGTATCAATTACTATTAACTTATTTTCTGCAAGATTTGCTTTAAGTTCATCGCGCTGAATTTCCCATAATGCGGTGCGGTTGACTACAAAATCTCCGATTTTTTGAGGTTGATTTCCTGCAAAGGTAGTTTGAATACCTGCTTTTACAAGTGCATTATATCCGCCATCAACGAAAGCTGCGCTGTTATGTCCCAAGGTGCGTAACATCCAAACAATGCGTCCTTCTTCACCAAAGTTATGAGCGGGATTGCCAATTACAATTACTGGTTTTGAGTTGGAAATGCCTAATTTACGCAGTTTTTGTTGGAGGAGATTTTCGTCTTTTAGCAGGTTGCCTTGATGAGGTTTTTCTGGTTGCGAAAATTCTTGCCAGGTGACGTGAACAGCGTCTGGTATATGTCCCAGAAACCATGCTAATTTGTTGCGGGTGTCAATAATTGTTGCGCTTTGGGATATTAATTGTTTGGCTTGGTTGGGGGTGAGTATCCATTGATTCATATATAGTAATAGTAGATGAGCTGTGATATTTTTTTAAACGAACCGCAAAGACGCTAAGAACGCGAAGAGAAGAAAGGAAAGTATATGTTCACAAGCTATTTATAATAGCTAGAGAATGCATTGATATAGTTTTTTTAGTTTGAGGGATAGAATTGCTATCTTTAGTTATACAAGGTAAGCTAAAATTTATGTTTGCTAGTTTTCTTCCTGCGGCAGTTGGGCAATTAAGAGAAGCAAGTGCGATCGCACTGGCTCAAAGTATTGAGCAGATAGCGATAAGTACTCTCTTGAGTACTCAATCTATTACTACAAGTTATGTACATAAGGGAAGTGGTGGAACGCCGATTTTATTAATTCACGGTTTTGATAGTTCTTTGTTAGAATTTCGTCGCCTTTTACCATTATTAGCAGAAAATAATGATACTTGGGCAGTGGATTTGTTGGGTTTTGGGTTTACAGATAGAGTTTCGGGAATACAGTTTAGTCCTACTGCAATTAAAACTCATCTTTATTGTTTCTGGAAAAGTCTGATTAATCAACCTGTAATTTTGGTGGGTGCTTCGATGGGGGGTGCAGCAGCGATTGATTTCACTCTGACTTACCCGGAAGTGGTACAAAAGCTAGTGTTAATTGATAGTGCTGGTTTAGGGGGTAGTTCACCGTTAAGTAAGTTGATGTTTCCCCCGTTGGATTATTTGGCGACTCAGTTTTTACGTAATCCAAAGATACGTCAAAGCATTTCTCGCGCTGCTTACAAAAACAAAAGCCTCGCTGACAGTGATGCTCAAATTTGTGCAGCTTTACATTTAGAAATGCCTAGTTGGGAATTAGCTTTGATTGCTTTTACTAAAAGTGGTGGTTATGGTGGTTTTAGATTTAAGAAACTATCAGAAATTGTCCAACCTACGCTGATTTTGTGGGGCGATTCTGACAAGATTTTAGGTACTGAGGATGCTAAGAGATTTAAGAGGGCAATTCCACATAGTAAACTTATCTGGATTAAAGATTGCGGTCATGTCCCTCACCTTGAACAGCCGCAAATTACGGCACAACATATTTTAGAATTTCAGGATGTCTTGCAATTAGTCTAACAGCTATTGCTGATACCCTTAAGTGTCATCATTCCTAAAAGAGTAAAATTTTTTGCCCTGCTTCCGGATTTTGTTGATTGCTGGTTGAAAAAGCTACATGAGCGTGCAATCATTCCTGTCCCAAACTTTTGAATGAACAGCAACACTTTGGTTAAGAAAATCTTGATTCTGGCAGCGAATCCCAAAGGTACGTCACGACTACGTTTGGATGAAGAGGTGCGTGAGATTGAGTTAGGGTTGCAGCGGGCGCAGAAACGCGATCGATTTGTCATAAAGTCATGGTGGGCAGTGCGTCCGATAGACTTTCGACGAGCTATGTTGGATGTCGAACCGGAGATTGTCCATTTTTCAGGACATGGAGAAGAAGATGGAGGATTGGCATTTGAGGATGAAAAAGGACAAGTCAAGTTTGTCGATGCAGAAGGATTAGCGGGACTGTTCAAGTTGTTCAAGCAGGTGGAATGTGTAGTTCTTAATGCTTGCTACTCAGAGATTCAAGCTAAAGCGATCGCTCGACACGTTAACTATGTGATTGGCATGAGTCAGGCAATTGGCGATCGAGCCGCAATTGCATTTACTGTAGGTTTTTACGATGCGCTAGGAGCCGGACGCTGTGTTGAGTTTGCTTACGAATTTGGCTGCGCTGCAATTCGCTTGGAAAATATTCCAGAGAATCTGACTCCTAAACTTCTGACAAAAAACCAGTTGAGGACAGAACACTCAAATACAACTGAGCCGAAAGTAGACTACACGCGGTTGCGGGATTTATTGGCAGATGGGAAATGGAAACAAGCCGACAAAGAAACTGCGGATCTGATTCTCAAGGTAGCCAATCGAGAAGAACAAGGCTGGCTGAGAAATGAAGACATAGAAAAGTTTTCTTGTCAAGACTTAGGCACCATCGACGCTCTCTGGGTAAAGTACAGCAATGGACACTTCGGCTTTAGCGTGCAGCAGCGCATATGGCAGGAAGTTGGCGGCAAAGTCGATAAAGCAACAGAGTGTCTTTTGGGCGATCGCGTGGGTTGGCGTGTGAAAAGCAAGTGGCTGCCATATGACTATGATTGGCTGGGATATTCAGACCTGACTTTCTCCCTGAATGCCCCCCAAGGTCATCTCCCAGCGCGGTTAGTTGGTATATCACCCCCGAAATTCGAGTTACTTGCAGGCATGGGAACTGGGGAGGGTGCTGTTCCCTTGTGTTTGCTTCACGACTTCTCCCGACCGTTTGGTTGGGTGTGGTGCTGGACTGGAGTTTTTTTCTTCTCGCGTGTCGAGACTTGTAAATTATAACGTTCAATATTTACGACTTTTACACTTTTATTATCAGTTAAAGGAATCAAACAGATGAGTCCGAAAGATTCAAGAAATTCGCCAAAACCTACTCAAATATCATCAGGGGGAAATGAGAATAAACAAAATAAAAATCCAATGGTTTTTATCTCCTTGATTACCGGGATTATAATTACTACTGCAATAGGTGCATCGGTAATTACTGCGGTAATTCTCAAACAAAATAATCTAATCGGTGACAACAATACTGCCTCACCCACTCCCACCGTTGCCGCATCCCCTACAACTTCACCCACACCAACGGTTGCCGAAACTCCTACTGCTTCACCCACACCAACGGTTGCCGAAACTCCTACTGCTTCACCCACTCCCGCAGTTGCCGAAACTCCTACTCTCCCCTTATCTGGGACTGCCGTTTCTCTTTTAGATACGGAATGTCTTAGTTCTACTGCTGGGGTTGAACAATCTTTAGTAAAGCAGCGTGAACCAAAAAACATTGCTATAGGAGGAGAAGTTTTGCCGGAAATCGCTTACTTGTCTAGTGAAAATGGCAATCCCTATTCTTATATTACCTTTGGTAAGCCTGCTGGAGTGTCATGTGTTCTTAACTCTAAGTTTCAACAATTGAATTTAGTTGTTGGCATAAATGGTAAACATTCTTATGCTCCTCAAGGTGATAAGATAGTATTTGAAGTAAGTATTGATAACAAAGTAGTAGCTACAAAAGATTTGAAAGTAGCGGCAAAGCAAGTTTTAAACATTAATGTTCAAAATGCTCGCAGCGTTGGCATAAAAGCAAGTTGTACATCTCGTTATTCGAGTTGTCCTTATGTGGCGTTTGTAGAGGCGAGTTTACGCTAGTACAGGGTGGCGGAAATAGACCGACCATTAAATAGCCAGCACCTTACCCTTATAAGTCCATTTGAAAGGTTTAGCCATCGTTCGATTGAAGTAATCAAT
>NZ_JBPAOH010000132.1:0-21542 GCF_050875635.1 Tolypothrix sp. VBCCA 56010 | reverse complement strand
GATGACCACCGAAGGGTTCAGCCCTTTGCTGACCTTGGAAATTCCACAACCGCACAGTGCCGTCTTCACCTGCACTGACAATCGTCTGCCCATCCGCGCTAATAGCGACAGACCTGACCCCACCCTGATCACCACCGAAGGGTTCAGCCCTTTGCTGACCTTGGAAATTCCACAACCGCACTTTGCCGTCACCACCCCCACTGACAATCGTCTGCCCATCCGCGCTAATGGCGACAGAATAGACCCTACCCTGATGACCACGGAAGGGTTCAGCCCTTTGCTGACCTTGGAAATTCCACAACCGCACTGTGCCGTCATCACCCCCACTGACAATCGTCTGCCCATCCGGGCTAATGGCGACAGACCAGACCTCACCCTGATGACCACGGAAGGGTTCAGCCCTTTGCTGACCTTGGAAATTCCACAACCGCACTTTGCCGTCAATACCCCCACTGACAATCGTCTGCCCATCCGCGCTAATGGCGACAGAAATGACCCCACCCTGATGACCACGGAAGGGAGTTAAGACCTCCATCGCTTGTTGCAGGCTATTCTGAACTGGAGTGAGAATTTGCTCTGGCATTTTCTCCAGATTCTCACCTATGACTTGTATTGCCATAACCGAAGCTGTGAGAGGTTGGACAGGGAGTATCTTCTTGATAGTTGCTGTTTTGGGGAGCAAAAAGTTTTCAATGCGGACTTTGCGAGCAACTTGCCGATCGCCACTCCGTTCTTCTTCATAAGCAAGGCTGCGCTGATAAAAGTCCTTGGCTTGAGATGATAAATCAGGCTTTAACTTTTCCCAATTGTTCTGCACCTCTTCAAACAATCCTCTTGGCATGAGGTATTTTTCATCTTCTTCCTTGTGCAACCACTCTCGCAAAGCATCGGCTAATTTATCATGTAACCGTCGCAAATCTCGGTCTTGTTGTCGCCATTGGGCAAACCGCTGCCAACCCTCAATTAAGGCTTCATGGGCTAAATCAATCCAAACTTCTTCTCTGGCTTCTGTGTAAGTTACTATTAAGCGTCCTTGGATCAGCTTTTCTATAACTTGATTTATGACTATCTGCTCATCTAGGTTTTCACCAGCAAGACTTAACAATTCCTGTTTTGGTTGTCGCTGTCGGGTATCCTTGTCTTCTGCACCAGTACGCACCAATTTCAAGAAAATCCGCTTGACCCAAGGTTGCTGCTGTTTGGTGAAACTTGCATATAGCTTTTCTGCATGACGGTTCAACGCGCCAATGACTCCACCTAGTTCGTTAAACTTAGCAATTGTTAACTGGTGAGTTTGTTTATCGCGCTGTTCCCAAAGTTCAGTCAGGGCAAACTGTAATAATGGTAAGCAGCCTTTCTCTTGTCCCACCACTTCTTGCTGGATAGTTCCCAGTAAACCTCTTTGTAACTGATAACCTTGTAACCTCGCTGGGGATACGATCGCTTCTTCTAATTCTGCCCCTAGTAATGGCGGCATATACACAGCCTGTTCCTGAATTAGTTGTGTCAGCGATTTATAGTTTAAACAGTATTCTAGAAAATCAGCTCGCATTGTGGTGACAATTGCTAATCGCCCTTGAGAAACTTGGGTTAACAACTCAATAAATCGCTGTCTTTCTTCTTCCTGAGAACCAAGGGTAAAAATTTCTTCAAATTGATCTACCACCAATAAGCAACGCTCAGAACCAGTCAGCTTAGAAATTACTGGAGATAAACCTTTTGTGTCAATGAAAGCCGAGATTTCCCTAATTTCCGTGCGTTCAAATAACTGTGTAAAGGCTCGTTTTAACTCTGCTAAAGGTTGAACCCCAGGCAAAATTGGTTCTAAGATTCGCCAACCATTTTTTTCTAACACTGGAATCAAACCTGCCCGCACTACAGAAGATTTACCACTCCCCGAAGCGCCAATGATGGGAATAAAGTTAGCCTGAGCAAGTTTTTGTTGAATTAAGCTAACTACTTTTTGCCGACCAAAAAAGAACTTGGCGTGTTCTTTGTCAAAAGCTTGTAATCCCCGATAGGGACATTCTTCACTCACCACCGCAGCCGCTACCGGATTCTTCGGTGGATACCAAACCAAAGGAATTGACCTACCGCCACCCATGTAAATTGGTTCTTGTCCACTTCCTTTTAGTTCCCGCGAAATGAAGCTCATCAAGTCATTGACATTAATTTCCCCGGTAGCTTCATCAGCTTTATCTTCAGCAAGTCCTTTGAGAATTGCTTTGGTGAAAATTCCACCTTCAGCATCTTCACGCGCTCTTTCAAAGGCACGAGAGGCTGTAATTAAGCTGTAGTCTTGTTTGCTGTTGAATACGGAGAAACCAGACTTGATAAAACTCCTCTCTAATAAAGACCCAGCATAGCAGCAATCCAGCAATACCACCAAACTGCTGAGTTGAGATTTACCGATTAAAGTGTTGAAGTCATCAAAGGCGATCGCATTTTGCCCGTCTTTATTGCAATCTGAAGTAGCCAAATATCCCTTCTTTATACCTGTAAGGCTTAGTGCTTCAAATCCATGTCCGGCAAAATAAATTAATGCCTCCGCACCTTTGGCTTTTTCTAACAAAAATATTCTCAGTGCTTGTCCGAGTTCCTTACCAGTTAACTTTTTATCCGCTGTAACTTGCCAGCGATTCTCACTCTCGATTAACTTGCTAGGTAAAGGCTGAACATCAAATTTACCTTGTTCGCGCAGCAGTTGGGCGATTTGTTCCGCATCATTGACAGCCTTTGGTAGGTTGGTGAAATTGTCATACTTGGCAATTCCCAGCACCAGCGCATATCTAGCCATATAATCTAGCTTGGCATCGGTTTTTAGATAATATTACTAAAAATAACTTAAAAAGTAACTGAGGCTATTGTGTCACAAGTGCAACGTTTAATCGTCAAAGAAGACGATCAAGAGTATGAAATCTATGTAGAATCAAATACCGCTGCTGAGGTTCCAGAAGAAGAGGAACCAGGATACCGTGATGGTTTACCTACGGTTAATATCAGAGAATTTCAAAACCAAATTCGTGATTATGCCAAATTAGCTGTTGGTGCATTCAAGAATTTACCTGATGCTGAAGAGGTAACAGTTAAGTTTGGCATCAAGCTGGGTGGTAAAACTGGCATTCCGTTTTTAACTGAAGGCTCGGCAGAGAGTAATTTTGAAATTGAGGTTAAATATAAGTTTCCTGAGAAGAAGCAAAATTCCAGTACTTAAGCTTGTGCTTGGGCAGGGATGAGCTTTATACATTCAGTTCTGCTAGGAATTGCGGAAGCGATGTCTTCTCTGCGAGACGCTACGCGAACGACGGGCTACGCCTACGCCTTTCACTCACCATCATTCACCTTTGGATCTCGGTTGTTGCAGTTCCAAGCACGAACTTTCGAGTTCTGAACATGAACTTTCGAGTTCTGAACATGAACTTTCGAGTTCTGAACATGAACTTTCGAGTTCTGAACATGAACTTTCGAGTTCTGAACACGAACTTTCGAGTTCCAAGCACGAACTTTCGAGTTCCAAACACGAAGCTTCAGCTTCTAATGCCCCCTTGTCCACCTTGTCCCCCTTGTCCCCCTTGTCCCCCACTCCCCCACTTCCCCCCTCCCCCCCTCTCCCCCTGCCCCATTCAACGTGGCAAATGCACCTTAGCCGGCTTTAAAGAGGAAAAATCACAGATTGAATTAAACGGACAAAATCGACAGTGATATCCTGGATTTGGGGGAAAAATCTTACTAAAGCTATTATTAGTTAACTGATATCTTTGTAAATCTCGCTGATGTTTTTGAGCAATGCTAGCTAACTCAAATTCTAAAGATTCTAATTCGCCTTTTGTAATGCTAATTAACTCAGATTTTTTACTAAACTCTAAATTATAAAATGAAGCGACTGCCTGATACTTAGGATAAAGATAACGAGCAGCTAATAAATAAACTAATGCCTGTCTTTTATCAAAAGCAGATTTACCAGTTTTAAAATCTAAAATATGTAAAGTGTCAGAAGAATCAGAAAAAACACAGTCCATCGTCGCATATAAGCGGAAGGAATAATTTTCCCGTTCAATCAAAATAGGTTTGGGAAAACCTTCATCACCGCGAGTTAACTGAATGATGCGCTTACCCAAAAGTAATGGTTCTTCATGATATTTCTTTAAAATTTGCAATACGCGCTGCTGAACTTCGTCACTTGAGTAATTTAATTTCAGTAGCTGTGCAACTTTTTCTACACCGTCTTCCGACCTCAACAAGTGTCGATTGTGATGAAACTCATAAACGCCTTTTTGGGCAAGTAGCCCAATGCGCTGAGGTGCGGTGGCTGTTTTCAACAGTGCTTTGACTAGTGGATCGTGTTGACGCGCTTTGATAAACCCCCGTCTCATCTGGCAATGCCAGCGTTCTTGCCCGGAAGCTGGGGCAATTAAAGACCAAAGGTGATAACTGGCAAAAGGTTGATCGGGGGTTGACATTGCTCAGAAACAGTGAGAAAAAATACGGTGGGGAGAAGTACGATCGCTCTTAACCGCAATTCATAACTTCGGTAGATAGTTGCAGCTACACACGCTTTGCGGGAAGCTTCATATAGTATTCATCATGGACTCTTAGGAAGTAGCAAATATGAGCGCGAGTAGCAATGACGGTAAAATCAAGTTTGGTACTGACGGATGGCGAGGAATTATCGCTGATGACTTTACTTTCCCAAATGTGCGGAAAGTAACAAGAGCGATCGCTAGTTATCTGGAAACGGCTTACACTAAAGACCGACCAGTTCTCGTAGCTTATGATACTCGCTTTTTAGCTGACCAGTTTGCCCAGACAGCAGCGCAAGTATTGGCAGATTTGGGTTGGACGGTAAAAATTACTGACAGGGATTGTCCCACACCAGTAATCGCTTACAATGCCCGTCACTTAAATTCAGCAGGGGCACTGATGTTTACTGCCAGTCATAATCCTGCACCCTATTGTGGGATTAAATACATCCCTGACTATGCAGGTCCTGCCACTCCAGAGATTACTGATACTATTGTGGCAAATATTGAAGGAGCATCGGATGAGTTGCCCAAAAGCAATTCAACTGAGAAAATCACGACTTTTGACCCAAAACCAGAGTATATGAAGTTTATCTACACTTTATTGGATGTAGATAAAATCAAGAGCGCTCAGTTAAAGGTCAAGTACGATGCTTTATATTCCACCTCTCGCGGCTATTTAGATGAAGTTTTGCAACATTGTGGCTGTGAGTTAGAAAGTTTTCACACCTACCGCGATGTTCTTTTTGGTGGCGGAATGCCAGAACCGAAAGGCGAACAACTGGTAGAGTTAGTAGAAGCAGTACGCAGCGATAAAGCAGATTTAGGTTTGGCAACGGATGGAGATAGCGATCGCTTTGGCATTGTCGATGAACAAGGCAACGTCCTCACCCCGAATACTGTGCTACTACTACTAGCACGCCATTTAATTAAGAATAAAGGCAAAACAGGCGCGATTGTTCGCACGGTTGCCACAACTCACCTTTTAGACAATTTCGCAGCTAAATACGGGGTGGAACTTTATGAGACACCTGTCGGGTTTAAATACATCGGCGAAAAAATGCGGGAAACCACCGTTTTGATTGGTGGAGAAGAATCCGGGGGATTAAGCATCATCGGACATATCCCGGAAAAAGACGGCGTATTAGCTGATATGCTAGTGGCAGAAGCGATCGCCTACGAAGGCAAACCGCTGAGTCAAATGGTAACTGAAGCGATCGCCGAAGCAAATGGTCCGCTTGACAACAAACGTCTTGACTTGCACCTCGACGACGCCCATAAAGCCGCCGTCATCGACTCTTTTACCAAAAACCCCCCCGCAGAAGTTGCAGGCATTAAAGTCAAAGAAGTAGGGCGCAAAGACGGCATTAAACTTTACTTAGAAGAGGGTAGCTGGGTGCTGCTGCGTCCTTCCGGTACAGAACCCTTGATGCGCGTTTATCTAGAAACCAACTCCCCAGAAAAGCTAGCAAAAATCGCCCAAGAAATGGAAAGCGTAATTGCTAAACTAGAGCCGTAGGAGTTAATTGTTAGTTGATAGTGGATAGTGGTTAGTCGATAGTGGTTGGTAGATAGTGGTTGGTCGATAGTTGCAAGTTGACTGTTAACAACCAACCACCAACCAATAACAAGCAACAACCAACCACTAACCACTAACAACCAACAACCAACAACCAACAACCATGAAAACTCTAGCTAATCTGCTGATATCGTTAGTTGTAGCTATTTGGGTAGTGGCGATCGCGATTATTTCCGTTCAAAATGCTACGCCAGTATCTTTAAAATTCTTTACTTTCCAGTCGATTCAAATCCCAGTCGGTTTAGTACTAGCTTTTAGTGCTGGTGTCGGGATAATTGGCATCGCATTATTGCAGCCTTTGTGGGGTCTTTCTGCTCCCCAGCGTAAGTATAGATCCGAAGACGATGCCGAGTTTTTTGTAGACGACGATTTTTGATACCTATCCGCTTTCTTAAAATAAACCTATACAACACAAGCTTTTTGCTTAAGAAAGCAGATTAATTATCATGTTTTTCGCGGTCGTCCACCTCGCTTGCCGTTTTCACGCGCCGATGCGAGCTTTTGCCGTTGAGCTTACGGAACCTCGTCGGCTGCCTAATTCAGCCATCCAAGCCTTAGTACCAAATATCCCCATAATCAAAGCTGGAATGCTCATATCAACATCCAGCTGTTCCCAGTGCAGACCCTCGCCGGAAGGGGTGACTTCCACATTTTTCAGATTATCTGGAGATGCACCCGCCAATCCCTGAACCAATTCAGGAGGAAACAAAAAAGTAGCCCCTGAGCGCAGTTCAACGACTATGCGATTCAAATCTAAATCGTAATGGGCAGCTTGAGCGCGTGGTTCAGAAGCATCTGCTATAGCTGCCGCTGCTCTTGCCTGGACTATTTCATTATTTAAGGTTTCCTCCGTAAAATCTAGGTTATTCATGAATTTCTCTCCATTTTTCTAATAACCTAAGTTGCTAGTTACAATCCGACAACGATTAAAATCGATGGAATAATAAAAACGCAACTTACGTTAATAACTTTTCTTATATATTCCCAGAATAAGCCAAGCGCTTGGGTTATCTCAACCAATAAAAAAACCTTGCCAGTCAAGACAAGGTTAAAGGTGATACCGCTGTAGCGTTTGCAGGCTATTTCTATTTCGTCTCCATCCAATTTTCACCTGCACGCACATCTACAACTAACGGCACGCTCAACTTTACGGCATTTTCCATCACCGACTTGATTTGTATTTGTAATTGTGACCACTCACTGGGGAGAACTTCAAAAACTAATTCATCGTGAACTTGCAACAACAAACGCGATTGATAACTTTGCAAAACTTCATGCATTTTTACCATTGCAATTTTGATAATATCAGCGCTGGAACCTTGAATTGGGGCATTAGCAGCAGCACGTAATAATCCGGCATCGAAAGCACCCAAATTACCAAGTTTTTTCAAGTCAATATCTTCTAACTTATTGCCTTTGTACTTGCGGATGCTATTGCTGGTAAAATCAAAATAACGACGACGCCCTAAAATTGTTTCGACATAATTTTGAGCGATCGCTTGTTTTTTCACATTCTCTAAATATTCAAAAACTTTCGGATAGCGACTGTAAAAACGTTGAATAAATTCGTTAGCCAGGGTTTTATCTACACCAGTTGAACGCGAAAACCTCAAAGAACCCATTCCATAAATAACGCCAAAATTAATCGTTTTCGCCAATCTTCTTTCATCTGATGTTATATCTTCTTTTTCAAACACCAGCCGCGCTGTAACAGTGTGAATATCTTCATTCTGTTGATATGCTTGCACTAAAACTGGTTCTTGACTCAAATGAGCCAAAATTCTTAACTCAATTTGCGAGTAATCAGCAGCTACCATTAACCAACCCGATTGTGGCACAAAAGCCTTACGAATCTGGCGACTAAAAGCAGTCCGAATCGGGATATTTTGCAAATTTGGATTAGAAGAAGATAACCTTCCAGTAGATGTCACCGTTTGGTTAAAATCTGTATGTACCCGCTGCGTATCCGGGCGCACCAAGCTTGGCAGTGCATCCACATAAGTAGACTTTAATTTAGATAAAGTGCGATACTCCATAATCGCATCAACAAAGCCCGTTTCATCTACTTCTTGCAGTTTTTCCAAAGTTGCTGCATCAGTAGAATAACCTGTTTGAATTTTCCGGGAATACTTGGTGCTTAACCCCAATTTTTCAAACAATATCTCACTTAATTTTTTCGGAGAACCTAAGTTAAATTTTTCTCCAGCTATTTTAAAAGCTTCCTGTTCTAACTTAACTAAATCTGTTTCTAACTGCTGCGATAGTTCCTTTAAATAATCTGTATTGATGCGGAAACCTGTATATTCCATTTCCGCTAAAACTGGTTCTAACGGTTGTTCAACTTCTAGCAAAAGCTTATGTAAAGTAGGAATTTTATCTAATTCCTGGCGCAATTTTGGTACTAACCCAAATGTACAATAGACATCCATACCGCAATAATTTGCGACTGCGGGAATGTCAATATCAGCGATAGTTTTCCCTTTAGGAACTAATTCTAAGTAACTTTTTGCTGTCAAATCCAAATATTTTTTAGACAAATCACCCAAATTATGGCTACCATCTGGATTCAACACATAACTTGCCAACATCGTGTCAAATACAACACCTGCCAATTTAATTTTTTGACACCGGAGAACTAAGCGGTCAAATTTTGCATTCTGCAACGCTTTCGGATAATCAGCACTTTCTAAAATTGGACGTAGTGCTTTTAGAGCAATTTCTTGATTCAGATTATCCCCTGTTTTATGATTAAGAGGAATATAAGCTATTTCATCAAGTCTCGTTCCCCAGCAACAGCCAATTCCTACTAAAGAAGCGTCACGCGGTTCTAAATCGCTGGTTTCTGTGTCCCAAGCAACGGGTGTCTCTACATTGGTAAATTTTTCTAAAAGTTTGACTAATTCGTTTAGTTTAACTTCTGTGTCGATAATGCGTGGTTGAATTGGGGAAGCCTTTTGTGCTGCTGCGGTATCCTCAGCAGTGAAAAACCACAAATCATTATCTTCGTTTGTGTGAATTTGTTTTGATGTTTCTGGTTTTGGTGCTTCTTCAATTGTCCCACCAAAACGTTGCTGAAGTTCGTTAATTTTGCCTAAAAAAGTCTTAAATTCTAACTTTTCTAAAAGCGGTGTGAGAACGCTAGTATCAAATCCGGTTAATTTACAATCTTCTAAGTTAACTTCTATCGGCACATCAAGTTTTATATTTGCCAAAAACTGAGAATGTTCGGCATCTTGTTTACCATCTGCAAGTTTTTTCTGAGTTGCGCCTTTAATTTCATCTAAAGCAGCATAAATATTCTCAAGAGTACCGTAGGTATTTAGCAACTGTACTGCTGTCTTTTCACCGATTCCCTTAACACCGGGAATATTATCTGATTTATCGCCACAAAGAGCTTTATAATCGACAACTTGTGATGGTAAAATGCCTAACTTTAGTTTAACTTGTTCTGGTTTAAATTCGGTGATAGTACTTGTAGAGCGCTTTAAGGCATCTGGACTAAAATATAAAACAGTAATTTCTTTATCTAAGTCGATGAGTTGATATAAATCACGATCGCCTGTAAGAATTTTCACTGTATACCCAGCGGCAGTTGCTTTTTGTGCTAAAGTTCCTAACACATCATCTGCTTCATAACCTGGAGCGGTGAAAATTGGCAAATTGAAGCCATCAAGTAACTCATGCAGATTTTTTAAGTCAGGAACAAAATCTTCTGGTGTTCCTGGGCGATCGGCTTTATAAGTATCGTCAGCTTCGTGACGGAAGGTTGGTAAACCCAAATCAAAAGCAACAGCCATCGCTTGTGGCTGTTCGCTTTGCATTACTTCCAGCAAAGACTTGAGAAAGCCAAAACATACACTGGTGGGAATCCCCGTTTTTGTACGCAGTCCTCCATCTCGTCCTTTAGCGAAAGCGAAGTAAGAACGAAAAGCGAGGGAGTGTCCATCTACTAAGATGAATGTGGGACGTGTCGCGTTTGTAGAATCGGAAGTCAACTGATTTGAGGATATTTGAGACATAGCCCTATTTTAGCTTTAACCAAAAAAAAGCCTCATAATGTACCTGTACAATGGGTTTATCAGTTGTGAGGGAATCAATTTTATGGAATACTCCATTGTCCTACCGCCGCTCCCGACGGCGGCAGAACTTCCCGACTCTGACGATACGCCTGTGGATAACGAACTGCAAAACCTGATTCCCAACTTACTCTTGGCTATTTTGTCTGCTATTTGGGGCGATCGCCACGATTGGTTTTTTGGTGTGGACATGGGTATTTACTACTTGCCGACTGCACCCCGGAAATCCCTAGTACCTGATGGTTTTTTGAGTCTGGGTGTGGAACGGCGACGCCAACCTTTTAGGGGACGGCTAAGTTACGTGCTTTGGGAAGAGAATTGGACTCCACCCATTTTGGTTGTAGAAATCGTTTCCCAAACCTATGGTGGAGAATACGATATCAAACTGGGCAAATATCTGGATTTGGGAGTGTTGTATTACGTCATCTACAATCCAGACTATTGGCAACGGGATAATCATGCTCCCTTTGAAGTGTACCAGCGGGTGGAGGATGAGTTTATTTTGCAGTCGCAGGAGAGGTTTTGGATACCGGAGTTGCAACTAGCAATTGGGGTGGATTTGGGTATCTATAAGGGTTGGGAGCGAGACTGGTTGTTTTGGTTCGATCAAGCTGGCGATCGCTTCCCCAGCCCCGATGAACGCATAGAACAGGCAGAACAGCGGGCACAACAGGCAGAACAAGCCCTGCAAGACTTGCAAAATCGTCTTCAACAGCGAGGTATCGACCCAGATAGTTTGTAACTATAGTTTGTAACTTCTATTTGGGCAGTGAAATCACAAACTTTGTGCCTTGGTTGAGCGTAGATTCCACAGCGATCGCCCCGTCATGTTTTTCTACCACAATAGCCTTTGCGATCGCCAGTCCTAATCCTGTTCCTTTCCCGACAGCTTTCGTAGTAAATAAGTGGTCAAAAATCTTTTGTTTGACTGATTCAGTCATCCCCTGACCGTTATCAGCAATGCTAATTTTCACGCCTTCATTTTCCACTGAGGTTGTAATTGTAATTCTGTTAGGATTTGCTTTAATTTCCTCAAAACTCAGACCTGTATTTGATTCATCTAACGCATCAATGGCATTTGCCAGAATATTCATAAATACCTGATTTAATTGTCCAGGAAAACATTCAATTTTGGGCAAATTACCATATTCAGTTATCACTTCAATTGCGGGACGTTGTTCGTTAGCTTTCAGGCGATGTTGGAGAATTAAAATCGTGCTATCAATGCCTTCGTGGATGTTAAACGGCACTTTGTAATCTTTATCAGCGCGGGAGAAAGTGCGGAGACTGGTGCTGATATTTTTCAGGCGATCGCACGCCATCACCATTGAATCAATCATCTTGGGCAAGTATTCTAAGCTATAATCCAAGTCAATTTCTTCGTTATGGTCAATAATTTCCTCGCCTGGTGATGGTAGACTTTTTTGATATAGTTTTAAGTGTTCAACAATATCAGCAACAGTAGGTTTAGCTTGTTTGAGACTAGCAGCAATAAAACCCAAAGGATTATTCATTTCATGGGCTACCCCAGCAACTAAGTTACCCAGTGCAGACATTTTCTCACTTTGGACGATTTGTAATTGGGCTTGTTGTAAATCTTGTAGTGCTTGCCCGGCTTGTTGATACAGTCGAGCATTTTCTAGGGAGATTGCGGCTTGAGAAGACAATAAGTTAATCACGCTAAGGCGATCGCTAGTAAATACACCGCTCGTTAGTTTATTTTCTAAGTAGAGAATCCCCACCAAATCCCCTTGATTGATAATCGGGGTACAAAATACACTCTGGGGTTGATGTTCCAACATATATTTCCCAATTATCCCAGGAATATCTGTTTGACAATTTTCTATAACAACTGTTTGTTGAGTATTTTTGACGTAATGGATTATGTTTATAGGAATATCTGGACAATTGTCTAGTGATTGTGGATTGAGGATAGTTTGGATATTAGTCTGGGAATTTAATTTATGATCGATAAAGGTAATTGCTCGGACTTGCCAAATATGATCTTCGAGAAGCAGCAGTACAACTTTTTTCGCACCAGAGTTTTCTAGAATAATGCGGGTGAGGTTGGCAATCAGTTGATCTAATTCGATACTGCTGGAGATAGTTTGAGCCGCTTTGAGGGCAGAGGTAAAATCTAGAACATCGGCAATATTAGTCCTGCCAGTAGTAGAAGTGTGAGTGGATGAAGAAGTCCTACGAAAGGTAATAGTTTCGTCGTGTTTGAGGTTCATTCGTAGAGTAAGCAGGATGGGTTGCAGTAGTTGGGGATAGCTTTTTTCTAGGTGATTAACTTTGGCTTTTGCTCCCCAACGGGCGTAACAGTAGTAGGCTTCTTGCATATATGTTTGGGCAATTTTTTCTTTACCCCATTCCAGGTAGAATTTAGCTGCAAGTTCGTTGGCAAGGGCTTCTTCTTGGATGTATTCGTTGGCTTTGGCTCCAGAGATAGCGCGATCGTACATTTCTATTGCCTCTATTTTCTGTCCTAAAACGCGATGCTTCTCAGCTTCTACCAAGTCATATTTGTGTTGGAAATTCATTGGAGCAGAAAGCGCCCTTTTGCGAAGTATTTCTTGATTGACTGCAACAATTTCTAAATCATCTGATGTTGATAGGAGTGCCAGCGATTCATAGAAATAAAGTAGAGGGGCGTTCAAAGTACCAGCTACTTTTGTTAGATATTGCCTAACCTGTTGCGCTATGGTCAGGGTTTGGGAATAGTCTTCAAATAGGAAACATAAATAGAGTTTGTTCATCAACAGATACCACAACCCCGTTTTATCACCCACTTGATTCAGTGTGTCTAGCATAGCGGTTTCCTCAATCACTTCTCCAGTGAGGACAACCGGATCGCTTCCGTATCCAAGCAAATTTAAAACTGCCTGATGACACACCTTGGTAAAGTTTAATGCAACCTGCATACCAATCTGTTGTAAGGCATCACTATAGCGACTGATGTCCTGAATTAGCACCTGCAAAGGTTGCCCAGTTAAAAAAGCCTGCAAGATATAAACAAGACCTGCAAAGCCAGCAAAGGGCAAGTCACCTACTTCTAGACAACGAGTGTAAGCTTCCTGTAATGGTGCAATGGTTTGATTGGCATGATGAGTGCAAAAACTAATGAAATTACAGACGAGAACCTGTGTTCGTCCGTAAAATTCTTTGTCATTTAAGTTTTCACATAGTTGTAGTGCCAATTGCCCGAATTCATTTCCTGTTTGGAAGTCTTCTAAGATGGTAGACAGCATTAGTCCATAATTCACATAGCCAATAACGGAAGTATTAGCATTACCGTACTGGAGTGATAATTCAACCTTTTTTAACGTGATAAGTGGGAACAGTTCAGGTTTACAGGCATAGGACGCAACGGAAACTTTAACCAAAATCCGCATAGCAGCCAAGATAACTGGATCGGTCATCTTGGGTAGGTTGAGTAACTCGCTAGGCGATCGCCCATTTAGTTGCTGCCTAATCGCTTGAAATGCAGCAGGAATTTCTGTCGGTGCAGGCAATGAAGGCAGATAAATGCCCAACTGACTCAAGACATCTAATGCCATCTCGATGGCTAAAATAAATTGACCTTGATTGGTGTAAGCTTCTAGCCTGATCTCTGAAATCTTAACAGTATCTGCAATCCTTGTAGCTCGTTGTAAAATCTCGGTAGCATATTGCTCCATGCCATCGAGATCACCTGTAAAATAGGAAGCATCAGCAGCAAGATTATGTAGATTAAGTGTTAAAAAATAGTGATCGTGCCATCTAGATTGGGGTAATAATCTCAGACCATTGGTGGCATAATCTAAAGCGCTGTTGTAGGCAGTTGCAGAAAGTGCTTTGTTACCTGCCTGGAGGTTACATTCTGCAAGTACAAGTGTTTCGGCTATATCAGTTATTAGAGCTTGTCCTAAGTTGAGTTGACCAACTATTTCAAATAAATGTTCTTCTTTTTGGCGATCGCTACTGTCCTTAAGCAATAGTCTACCAATTTTTAAATGGGTGGCTTGCCTTTGGTTTTCGGGAATCAGCGAATAAGCCGCTTGTTGTACTCTGTCATGTAAAAATCTATATTTGGCTAATTCTTTAGTGTTATTCTCATTTGACAGCGCCAATTTATCATTGACCTCTCCCTGATAAAATTTATAAACATCACTAATTGGTAAAATTAAACCTTCCTGCAACGCTTTCCACAAATCAGCAGCCGTTTCTACTTCTAATTGTTCGGAAACAATTGCTAAAGTTTCTAAATCAAACTCATTGCCAATACAAGCAGCTAGCTGCAATATATTTTGAGTTGATGGCGGTAGTTTTCGCAATTGAAAACCCATATAAACAACAACATCATCTGTAACTAATTGCTGATTTAATTGTGTAATATCGCATTGCCAAAAGCCTAAATCAAAGTCAAATTTAATCACTCTCTCTTGATGCAATGCTTTTAGAAGTTGAGTAACAAAAAACGGATTACCTTGAGTTTTTCGAGATACCAATACAGAAAGAGGCAAGGCTAAGTTTTCTGTACATTTAAGTGTGTCAGCAATTAATTTATTTACTTGCACTTGGCTCAATGGTGCTAAAGTAATCGTATTAATCTTTGCTTGTGTTTTTTGAATTTCACTCAAAGTCAACATCAAAGGATGTGCTGAGTTGACGAGGCACTGCGTTGGACGGGTTTCCCGGCTTGAAGCAAGTGCCGTTTCGTTATCACGATACGCACCAATTAAGAAAAGATGATCTGTATCAGCCATTAATAACTGCATCAACTTCAGCGATGCCGAATCTGCCCATTGTAAATCATCTAAAAACATCACTAATGGATGTTCTAAGCTGGTAAAGACTTGGGTAAACTTTTGGAATAATAAATTAAATCTATTTTGTGCCGCAGTTCCTGATAATTCTGGAACAGATGGTTGTTGACCAATTATTCTTGATAATTCGGGGATGACTTCAATAATTACTTGTCCATTTTCCCCGACAGCTTCTAATATATTGCTTTTCCATTGCTGAATTTGTGCATCGCTTAGAGTTAATAATTGCCTCATTAAATCCCGAAACGCTTGTACAAACGCGGAAAAGGGAATATTTCGTTGAAATTGGTCATATTTCCCTTTAATAAAATAACCGCGTTGCCGAATAATCGGTTTATGAACTTCGTTGACAACCGCAGTTTTCCCAATACCAGAAAAACCAGCTACCAGCATCATTTCAGTTGCACCCAAGCTAACTCGGTCAAATGCTTGTAATAAAGTTTCTATTTCTGTTTCTCGTCCATAAAGTTTGTCGGGGATAATAAAGCGATCGCACACATCCCGTTGTGCAATTGGAAAGCTCTCTATTTTACCAGTTTCTTGGAGTTGATACAAACAGGTTTCTAAATCAAATTTCAGCCCGAATGCGCTCTGATAGCGGTCTTCAGCATTTTTCGCCATCAATTTCATCACAATGTCACTCATTACTTGAGGAATTTCTTTTCCTTTACCCCTTTCCTTTAAATTTGGTGGAAGTTTTGCAATATGACAATGTACCAACTCCATCGGGTCGTTTGATTGAAATGGTAATTCTCCTGTCAAAATCTCGTAAAAAGTGACACCAAGAGAATAAAAATCAGTCCGGTAGTCAATTCCCCGATTCATTCTTCCCGTTTGTTCTGGAGAAATATAAGCGAGTGTCCCTTCTAACACATTTGGACTAATTAGGGTTTGAGTTTCTCTTGGCAGCAGAGATGCAATACTAAAGTCAATTAATTTAACTTGTTTGGTTAGAGGATTAATTAAAATATTGCTCGGTTTAATATCTTTATGAATAATGCGCGATCGGTAGAGAATATCTAAAGTATTACAAAGGGCGATCGCAATCTGCAAAAACTCCATTAGAGATTCTAGAGTTCCCCCCACTCCCCACTCCCCACTCCCCACTCCCCATTCTTTTAGAGAAATCCCCCCAAAGTCTTCCATCACTAACATATAGCCATTTTGGTAAGGTTCTAAGCTGTAAGTTTGGATGATTAGGGGTGAGTTGAGATTTTTGGCAATGGTATACTGATTGCGAAACTGCACCAGTTCGCTGAAACCCGGATAAGGATTTTTCAGCCACTTAATCACTACAGGTAATGAGTCAGTTTCTCGATATCCCCGATAAACTACGGTTCTTGAACCGTTGTACAGTTGTTCGCTGACTTGATATCCGGGAATACTCACTCTGATGTTAGCCATGTTATTTAATCGTTGAGGTTTCCGGATTTAGTATTCCCTGATGCGCTAATAAATTTCAAACCTACGTCAAAATATTTACACAGCAATTCTCATTTTGGCGTTGCACCAATCAAGGTATGAATTTTGTTTGGATCAATTCATGAATTGCTTCAAAGAGGGCTAGGGCGTGTTGAGTGCTTTTCGCTGTATCCTAAAAAATAGGCGATGGCTGCGCCAACGTCTTCTCTTCTCCTTCGGAGACGCTAACGCGAACGAGACGCTGCGCGAACGACGAACGCTATATAGTCATGATGAACCGAGGAGACTTAAGTAACTAACACTGAAAATCGTTAAAACTGTTACCTGTACCTGGTCTTAATTTCCAACTTCGCGCTTCTCTGAGAGTCATTTCATCCAATTCACTGTTTCCTGATGAACGAACAATACGCGCATTAGTAACATTACCTCGCTCATCAGTATCAACAGCCACTTCTACCTTTCGTATTCTTCGGGCTCTTGGTGAATTAGCAATTGCTTGAGATGCTCTGGAATTTCTTACATCTTTTAAACACTGTATTAATTTACTACTATTTGGTGTTTCCGCGTTTGTATTCATTGTTGTACCCGACCAAATCAACGAACTGGGTATCAAAGCAAAAGTCAGTGCTATAAGTAGTTTATTTTTTATCATGAACGCACCCGTCTGAATTTATCAGAGATTCATTTTATTCTACTTAATATTTAGTGTTAAGCAGACGATTTTACGTAATACCCACCATTATTTTCCAAAAATTGAAATGTCGTCTAATCTGCTAATCTCTAACTGTGTCTTCAAAACTTAGGAAATTTATGCATAAAGCATCTGCCACTAACTCAGCGGCAACAGACATTAAACTACTAGTTGTAGATATAGATGGTACGATCGTCGGCGAATCTAACAACCTCACCTCAAAAGTTCTTCAAGCGATCGCTGCGGTAAAAGCAAAGAAAATTCAAGTAGCGATCGCTACTGGTCGCATGTATCGTTCAGCTTTGCGTTTCCACCAACAACTTAACTCTACCCTGCCATTATTAGCTTATCAGGGAGCCTGGATTCAAGATCCAATTACCCAAAAAATTCATCGCCATTTAACTGTTTCCAGAGAAATGGCAGAAAAACTCCTAGATTATTTTGAACAACCAGAACTGCGATCGCTTTTATCTGTTCACTTCTACATCAATGATGAATTGTATGTGCGGGAGTTAACAAGAGAAACTGAAATTTATGCCGAACGTTCTGGTATTGTCCCGATAGTTGTGGGTGACTTGCGTACCTGTTTAAGCAATGAACCGACAAAGATTTTAGCTTTATGCGATGACATAGATATTATCAAAGATTTGCTGGGGAATTTACGCCGTCAATACACCCCCGCTGAATTGTATCTCACTACATCTGTGGCGACTTTTTTTGAAGCAACAAATCCTTTAGTCAATAAAGGAACTGCTGTACGTTACCTAGCTGAAGAAATGCTAGGATTACAAAGAACTAACGTCATGACTATTGGCGATAACTTCAATGATTTGGAAATGCTAGAGTATGCTGGTATTGGTGTAGCGATGGGCAATGCACCAGCAGAAGTTCAAGCGATCGCGACTTGGGTAGCTCCTAGCGTCGAACAAGATGGAGCTGCCAGAGCAATTGAAAAGTTTTTGCTGTAAACGTTAGTTATTCGTTATTATTAATAACTAATAACGAATAACTAACCCAAAAATCAGAAAGGACACCGACGACTGGCCGTGTTTCGTCTCGGTGTCCTTGCTGGTTCGCTCCTCACACACCAGATAATATAGCCTGAGATATTCTAATAGTCAACATCTGTTACAAAACTTTTTAATTTTTCCAGGAATGAGCGCAAAACATAACTCAAGTAGCGATAATTCAAGTCCTTATCGCGCTCGGTAGAATAACGCTTTCAAGTTTTTGTTGCGTAAGTCCTATTTTCCTTGAGACTCATAATTCAACTAAAGCAAAGATGCCTAATTTTTCTTCTAACAAAAACCTTAATACAGACTGAGTAGCTATAACTAATCCTAATCTGGCTTGAGAAAGCTCTGGTGAGGTAATTTTCACCTCACCCCAAATTCTACAGTTGCACCAGAAGATTTCAAAAGCTTGACTCAAATTGAGCGCTACTTTTTCCCAGTTAACCGAACCAGCTTGATCGGGACATTCTAAATCATCTACCACTTGTACTAACTGAGAAATTAGCCGAAAAGAAGCTGAATGCGAAAAGCGAAGTTTGCGCTCGCAGTTGAGCCAAGGTATCGAAGAAGGAGAAATTACACTCCCAAATAATTTATTAAGTTGAATCAATTTCTCTTGTTCAGCCAGCCGGATTAACGACCAGCAGCGAGCATGAGCGTATTGAACTGCAAATAAATGTGAAGAATTTTCGTACTTCGTTTCTCCCCCTGCTCCCCCTGCTTCCCCTGCTTCCCCTGCTTCCCCTGCTCCCCCTCCCCACCTCCCCTCAACCAGGTGCTGCAACCAAGCAGCTAAAATAGGATCGGTTAAGACGAAATGAATGTAACCAGGGGGAACAATTTCGATGATAAATTCGTCGCCACAGTTCGCTGATAAATGAGAGGCGATCGCACAAGCAATCTCAATTCCTTTACGATTCTGAGATTTTGACAGCTGTAAAGCCACCCCGGATATATATAAAATTCTATTAATATCTCTACTTTTATATAGAGGAATTTTATGATTATCTCTCCTAAGTATGGTATTTGTATTAGTATAAATACTCAATACTGATAATAAATGACTGTAAATTAACTGTTTAATTGCTGTATTATTACTTACTTGTAGCTTTTTATGCACAGATGACTCCCATTTAACCCTTAAGCGGTCAGATTATTGCTAGAATGTCATCTATCTTTAGACAGAACTTTAATCTAGATAGAGAAAAATGAGAATTGTGCAAAATTTGATTAATAGTAAGTAAACTTTACTACCATCATAGTACAGTAAGAGTTATAACAAAAGTGTAGAGAGCAAATTGCTTTCTATCCTTAAAGATGGCTGGCGCTGTTAGGCGTTAAGCCTACATCACCAACGCAAAGACACTCCTTGCACCTTTTTATGACGTCTTTGTCTTCAGCCGAACGCTCTTTGTTACCTATGCAATCTCCATCCTCCTTCTCAGAGGCATCACGCCCTTTTTTGACTTGGCAACGAATTATTGATTGGGCTCAAGAACACTATCGCTGCCGCACCTTTAGCAAAGATGAGCGCATTCCAGCTAGACCTGGATTGCTATATTTGGTGCAAAGGGGTGCGATCCGCATGGTAGGCACCGCCCAGGTTAGCGCTACTGCAAGTCAGCTAACGTCTCGACGAATCAACAGAACTCCCGAAGAAGCTTTCTTGGGTTTTGTCGGGGCAGGACAGCCATTTGAAATTGTTGCCCAATCACCATTTACACTCCAGGCTTACGCGCATGTTGACCAAACAGCCGTGCTTTGGATGTACTGGCACGACCTAGACAACTGGCCCCATTTCCGCCGCGAAGTTATGGATGCCTTTAGGTATCAGCACCAGCGCAAGCTGCTGTGGTTGAGTGCCTTGGGACAACGGCGCACAATTGATCGGCTTTTAGGATTCCTCACATTATTGATTGAGGAATATGGCGAGCCGTCAATGAGCGAAACCGACCCCGATGTGATTCGCGGCTATTGTCTGCCGTTCCCCCTCACCCATGCCCAAATTGGCAGCGCGATCGGTTCGACTCGTGTCACCGTCACCCGCTTGATGGGTAAGTTGCGTCAGCGCGGTTTAATCCTCACCCAAGGGGATAATCTCATTTGCTTGCCAGCAGAGTCTATTAATAGAGTCGGCTAAAGCGCACCAAGAGCGCCTACTACCAGTAGCAGGGAAAGAGCGAATTTTGACAAACCCAGCCTGGGTAATCAGTTCCTGTCCCTGCTCGGTTAGCAGTAAGTTGGCGTAGGCAACACCTGCTTGCTCTTTTTGTGTCCGCCCTAACGGTAAAGGCTTGATTGAACATTAGGGAACCACCTCTGGGGCAGAAGCATTCTGAAATGCCACCAAGACTTAAGCTGACTTTTTCCAGCGCTTGGGTGGTGGTGGAAACAAATTCCACATTGGCACCGAAACCTTGACCACCCAAGATGTCTGGAAAAAAAATCTCTACAGTGCCGCCATCACTGACAAGGGCGCGAATATGCCTTAATTGGGATATCAGAACCACCTACTTGGTTTTAATTCGTCGTCTTGCCCGTATAAATTGACTGTAATTGTTCTACACTCAATCCTGGGATATTCAAGTTGGGGTTAACTGCGATCGCCAAACCATCAATCGCAACGGGAATTTGTTTCAAATCGAATCCGCGCTGAAGAGACGTAATTAAATAAATAATTTGCCTGACATAACCGGACAATATCATACAATAAGACAAGAATTGAGGAAAAAACTATTGTCAGATATGTCCCGCCCAAGGAAGCGTCAGAAATCCTTGGAGTTAATGAAAGAACTCTCCGACGTTGGGAACAAGCCGGAAAAATTGAAGCTATCCGAACACCATCAGGGCAGCGTAGATATAACGTTGACCGATACGCAGCAGGGGCAACAACCACAGATAACAGATGCGTTGTCGTCTACGCAAGAGTTAGTAGCCGCACGAGCTAACTCTTGATCTTCAACTGGTCGAGAAGACTGGGCAAATGTCAGTTGACCATCAATTAAAGATTTTATATTTACAATACCGCTGCCAGAAACGCGATCGCCACTGCGTTGCATTGCTGTATCAGCGAATCGTGACAAATCCAGCTTTTGTGATTAATTCTTTACCTTGAGATGTCTGAAGCAAGTTGACGTAGGCTTCTCCAGCTTGCTGGTCGCTTTGACCATTTTGCTTAACAATCACAAATAACCGTCTGGTGATGGGGTATTCACCACTTTGAAAGGCAGCTGCATTTATTTGGTTACGCTGTTGCGGACATTGCTCTAGGGAAACGAAAGGCTCTTTGTAAGGTGGAATGACACGATCTGATTGATGACCAACTGGCAAGGGTTTGCAACTGAATCAAAATAATTAGACAATCTTCACCATAGTTGGACATTTAACCGTTTGTGGCGACTATATGTCCAAGTTTTTAGAAAAAACGACATTA
>NZ_JBPAOH010000131.1:0-21571 GCF_050875635.1 Tolypothrix sp. VBCCA 56010 | reverse complement strand
GAAGCATAAGTACTTTTAAGATATTTAGTATCACCTAGCACCTAAAACTACGCAATGGCTGGTTAGCGATCGCCTTGAGGAGAAAACTTTTTGGTTTACTGACACTACCTTTTTGCTGGTGCTGATTGTCTCAAAAATCTTGAATTATGAGAAAGATTTTAAGCTTATGCTTTTACATAACCTTTGTAAAAATATTTATTATAACTTAATTAGTAGTATTAGAATTGATGAACCGAAAGTACCACTTGCTGAAATAAATAAATCGCTAATCTTAAATTCCTAAAGATACTCTAATATTTTGCACAATTTCCTCTGGCGACTGGGAAACATCAATCGAAATCGCCTCTGTTGGCTCCTCAAGGGTATCAAACTGGCTTTTAAGAAGTTTTTCACTCATAAAATGATTGTGACGCTTTTGCAAGCGTTTTTGAATCAACTCAAACGAACCTTTAAGGTAAACTAACTTAACACCTTCATTACCAATTAAAAGATACTGACGATAACTAGCTTTTAGTGCCGAACACGCCAAAACTACATTTTTATTTTCTTGCAGCCAATGTTGTATTGCTTGTTGCATTGCTAGCAACCACGGCATTCTATCTAAATCGTTGAGGGGAATACCGTGGCGCATTTTCTCAATATTTTCTAGGGAGTGAAAAGAATCGGCATCTCTAAATTCCCATTGCAAAGATTCTGCCAGCAGTTGCCCAATCGTAGTTTTACCAGAACCAGAGACACCCATCACAATAATTATCATTTATTATTCGCATTTTTTAATTATAAAAGGAGAACCGATATCTATTTGCCAAGTTTCATCAATAAATTCCATATTTTCATCGAAAATTAGAGACACTTCCCCAATTTTTTGATAATTAGTATTCCTCAATTCCTCAAAACTATTTATATCAGCTTTGAGAATAAATTTAAGTTGAATCCAGCGTGATTTATGCGTTGCGCCAATGGAACTGCTGATTAATTCAGCAGAAAGCGAACGAGGTAAGATAATTTCTTCAAAAAAGTTATCATCATAATCCCAATAGCCGCACACTTTATAATCACATAGTTCCAAATGTTCTGTTATCAGTGCATTTGTATCTATATTTTCTAATATTTCAGTTAAATCCTGCCAAACTTGATGATTTTTTAGTTCCAGTTTAGTCATGGCTTTATCTTAATTAATGTTCTGTTGCCAAACCAGGAAAGTGTAAAACTCCATCTATAATCTTTCCATGAAACCGACGGTCTCCTCCTTTTCCTAAAACTTTGGTTTTAAAATTGTAGCCCTCTTCTTGAGAAGGAACAAGACCTGTATTACCACGAGTAGGTACTTGTCCTTTTTCTATTGCTTTTAAATGTTTATTGTTTTGGTCATATTTTATCCCCAGTTTAATTTGCTCTTGACTAAAAGATAATAACTGACCATTAATTGTTTGATATACAGTATCCGGTTGAATATCTGCCCAATTATTGGGTAGAGGTTCCATTTAATTTAAGACTACTCCCTTCCCGCTACAAGATTACCTATCTTCTTTTTCTTCTTCCTTAGTGTACTTCGTGTCTTTGTGAGTCCAGCCCCCGTCTTGGACGCCACTTGCTTTATGCCGGGAGACCCGTCCACCGCAGTGGCTCCGCTTTCCGTCACGATGGGGGACTGGCGAACCCGTTCGCGCAGCGTCTCCCTTTGGGAGAAGGGCGGTTCGTTAATAGGCAATCTACCCTGCACCGAACGCCTAACGGCGAACGAGCGTGACAGGAGTAGTTACAAACATTATTAATAGAGACGCTTGGGTATCGCGTCTCTACAAAGGTGATTGATTTCTACAAGCAAGTGTAAAAACCAAATTTAGGCTACCTTACTCCAACTTATATAAGGTAACTTTGCCGCAGTAGCCCGAACTTGTTCAGAAGAAGCAACCAACTGACCGCAAGCATCCCAAGTGCCGGCAACAAACATGTTTTTCGCACCTTCACCCATTGAAACTGTGCCAGTAAAATCGCCACATTGCACTTGCATTGTTTCCAAATTCACCGTCATCGATACTTGGGGATTGTTTGTAACAATTTCTTGCAATTGTTTGACAGTGGCAGCATCAGCCGTAACGCAGGGAATTCCCATTGCTACACAGTTACCGAAGAAGATTTCGGCAAAGCTTTCACCGATGAGCGCTTGAATACCCCATTTAGCGATCGCTTGCGGTGCATGTTCCCGCGAAGAACCACAGCCAAAGTTGCGGTTAACTATTAATATCGAAGCACCTTGATATTGCTTTTGGTCAAAAGGATGCTCACCTTTCAATCCTGTTCTGTCATCAGCAAACGCATGTTCGCCCAAACCATCAAAAGTGACACAACGCAAATACCGAGCCGGAATAATGCGATCGGTATCAATATCATCACCCACCAAAGGAATACCGCGTCCGGAAACTGCTTTAACTTCACTTACCATACTAGGGATTAGGGATTAGGGACTAGGGACTAGGGATTAGGGACTAGGGATTAGGAATTAGGGACTAGGGACTACGGAGGACTAGGAATTAGGGATTAGGGGAATAAAGAATAATTTTCTTCCCCAGTCCCCAGTCCCCAGTCCCTAGTCCCCAGTCCCCATTTACAACAACTCGCGCACGTCGAATACTTCCCCTTTCAATGCTGCTGCCGCAACCATCGCCGGACTCATTAATAAAGTACGACCGGAGGACGAACCTTGGCGTCCTTTGAAGTTGCGGTTAGAGGAAGAAGCGCTAATTTGCCGTCCTTCAAGTTTATCGGGATTCATCGCCAGACACATTGAACAGCCTGCTTCGCGCCATTCAAAACCGGCTTCGGTGAAGATTTTATCTAGTCCTTCTGCTTCCGCTTGCTTTTTCACTCGTTCCGAACCTGGGACGACAAAAGCTTTAATTCCCTCAGCAACGTGATGACCTTGGGCAATTTTGGCAGCTTCGCGCAAATCGCTGATTCGTCCGTTGGTGCAGCTACCAATGAAGCAAACATCAACTTTCGTACCTTGGATAGGTTGACCGGGAGCCAAATCCATGTATCTGTAAGCTTCTTCGGCAAGAGTGCGATCGTCTGCGGGTAGTTCGTCGGGAGTGGGTACAGCTTGGTTAACTCCGATACCTTGACCGGGGGTGATGCCCCAAGTAACGGTAGGCGGAATTTCGGCGGCATCGAAAGTTACCACATCATCATATTCGGCATCAGCATCGCTTTTGATCGATTCCCACCAAGCAACAGCTTTATCCCAATCTGCGCCTTTAGGGGCAAAGTCTCTACCTTTGAGGTATTCATATGTAACTTGGTCGGGATTGATGTAGCCGCAACGCGCACCACCTTCGATGGACATATTGCAAACAGTCATCCGTTCTTCCATGCTCATTTGCTCGAAGGTGCTGCCTGCAAATTCGTAAGCGTATCCGACACCACCTTTGACGCCGAGGGTACGAATGACATGCAGAATGACATCTTTGGCGTAGACACCGGGTTTGAGTGTGCCGTTAACTTCAATTTTGCGGACTTTCAGTTTGGAAAGAGCGAGGGTTTGAGAAGCGAGGACATCCCGCACTTGACTGGTACCGATACCAAAAGCGATCGCACCAAATGCACCATGAGTTGATGTATGGCTATCACCACAGGCGATCGTCATTCCTGGCTGTGTCAGTCCCTGTTCTGGCGCAATGACATGCACAATTCCTTGACTTCCGCAACCAATGTTATAAAATGTAATGTTATTTTCTTTACAGTTTTGCTCCAGCGCTTGCATCATTTCTTCTGCCAGGGTATCCACAAATGGACGTGCCTGATTTTCTGTGGGCACAATATGATCCACCGTGGCGACAGTCCGCTCTGGAAATAATACCTTTAAATTGCGCTCTCGTAACATTGCAAAGGCTTGGGGACTGGTGACTTCATGAATCAGATGCAGTCCTATAAACAGTTGCATCTGTCCTGATGGCAGTGTCCCAACTGTGTGCAAATCCCAAACTTTATCAAACAGTGTACCCTTGCTCATACTCAATTCGTCCCTGGATCTGTCGGATCTATGATGTTATCAAAAAAGTGAACTCGCAATGGGCATCGGGCAATGGGCAATGGGCAATGGGAATAAAAAGAAGCTAGACGTATTTTACTTGCCTACTTGGACGATGCCCCATGCCCGATGCCCCATGCCCATTGCCCCTTTTTTATTCCTTTAATCACAATAGAAAAGCTTGTTAATTATGTCCAATATATTTTTCCAGCTTAACTAATATCTTTTAAATATGAGTTAAGTAGGTCGGCTTTTGATTATTAAAATTTGCATTCTGCCAAACCCAAATATTGAATGCCTTCTGGAGTAACTTGAAAACGACAGGGTAAAACTTCCAAACCGAGAGCGATCGCACTCCGCAACAACTGACCATATATAGGGTCAGTAATATCACCTGGGGCAAAATGCGTACAATCACCCCGATTAATAAAGTAAAGCATCACCGCACGACTTTGAGGCAACAGCGCCATCAGTTCCCGCAGGTGCTTTTGTCCCCTTGTCGTCTCCGTATCGGGAAATAACGCCAATCTTTTTTGCGCCAAAGTTGTATTTTTTACTTCTAAAAAAATCGGGCGTTCCTCATTACTTCCTGTCAAGAAAAAATCAACTCGACTTTTTTTATCTTGTCCATAAACCACCTCGCCGCGAATTTGGCTATATCTACCCAATTCAGGAAAAAGGTATGTTGCCAAAGCTAGCTTCACTATTCGATTTGGCAAAGCAGTATTAACACCTACCCAAGTTGGCTCATTATCATGTACCTGAATCAATTCCAAAGTATAAGGCAATTTGCGCTTCAGATTATCGCTTAAAGATAACTGCACCGCACTCCCAGGAGTGGAAACCCCAGTCATCGGTCCTGTATTCGGACAGTGCGCTGTCACTATCTCCCCAGAAGCAAGTTGAACATCTGCAAAAAAGCGCTTGTAACGCTTCAGCAAGATACCAGGATATAAAAGCGGGTAGCGGTAAAGCCAATCATTCATCATTTTGGGAATTGGGAATTGGGCAATGGGCAATTGTTTAATGGGCATTGGGCATTGGGCATTGGGCAATGGGCAATTGTTTAATGGGCAATTGTTTAATGGGCAATGGGTAATGGGCAATTGTTTAATGGGCAATGGGTAATGGGCAATTGTTTAATGGGAGATTTTTTCCATGCCCTATGCCCTATGCCCCATGCCCCATGCCCCATGCCCCATGCCCTATGCCCTATGCCCCATGCCCCATGCCCCATACCCAAATCCATTGATTTTGCAGTAATTTTGCTTAAGGTAGCTAAAAATCAATACTAGGCGATAACCATGCGTGAAAATCAACTTAAACGAAAACTCAAGCGGGGTGAGGTTGTCCTCGGTCAATTTATGAACTGCGCTTATCCGGCGTTTATCGAAATCTGTGGACACGCAGGATTTGATTTTGCGGTGATTGATATGGAGCATGGATCGCTGCACACACTGGCTGCGGAAGACCTCTGCCGTGCGGCAGATTGCGTAGGAATTGCCCCAGTGATTCGCGTCAGAAAGAATGATGCACCGCAAATTCAAAGAGCGCTTGACATTGGTAGTGCTGGGGTGCAAGTGCCGCAAATTGAAACGAAATCTGATGCTGAAGCTTGCGTTAAGGGAGCCAAGTACAGTCCTCTCGGTTTGCGGGGACTGTCATTCGCCACGCGATCGGGTATGTACACAGCAGCAGGAACGCAAATCACAGACAAGTTAAACGAAGAGTCTTTAATTGTCGTTCATGTCGAAGGTAAGCGCGGTGTGGAGAACATTGCAGAGATTGTTAGTGTACCCCACATTGACGTTATTTTTCTCGGTCCCTACGACTTATCGCAGTCGCTAGGTATTCCCGGTCAGGTAAGAGATCCGCGTGTTATTGAGTTGATGCAGCAATGCGTCACTACTATTCGCGACTCCGGGAAAGCAGTCGGCACTTTTGCCGACAATCCCGAAATTGCCAAGCAGTGGATTGACGCAGGAATTCAATACATTGGGCTGGGGGTCGATGTAAGCATCTTCTTAAAAGCCTGTGAAAATTTAGTCAACGCCGTCAGGAGGAATTAATCAACTTGTCCCTGTAGAGACGTTGCGGACTGAACGTCTCTACTTGGGGGAATCGAATCACCTGCTATATCATAAAAGGTAAATTTCTGTAGTCTATTTAACGACATTTACTAAAAAAATAATTTATACTTAATATATAATCCCAATAGAAAAATTGGGAAAGTATCAATCTGCAACCCGGAAAGTATTATGCAAAAAGTATCGAAATCGATGCAATTAGAATATGCCTTTATGTTTACATTGCGAAAGGTAAATTCTATAAATCCAGCAGGTTTCAAGCAGTTTTTTAATGATTTGCCTCTAGACCCTTATATTAAAGGTAGCTATCGCTTTAGAAGATTATCTCGTTTTATAGTTTCTGAAAATAAATTAAGCAAATTACCTCATGGCTACCTTTTTCAAAGCAAAGAATACAATCCATTAGTGGGTGATGTTAAAAGAGAGTTTGCAGAATTAGATGATGCACTCATAGAACTTGATATTTTTCAAAATATGGTTTTAGCGTTTAGTGATTCTTGTAAACTTCACCCAGAAGCCGAAATAGGAGTTCATCAAATTAGAACGACTTGTTCACCAAATAATTTAGGAAATCCCGCACCTGAAGGTATTCATCAGGATGGTACTGATTTTATCGGGATATTTTCTGTTGACAGAGAAAATATTCAAGGTGGAGAAACGCATCTTTACGCTGCCAAGAAAGAAAAGCCTGTTTTTAATAAAGTTCTCAATTCTGGAGAATTACTCTTGGTTAATGACCATGAATTTTATCATTTTACTACTCCGATTAAACCTCAGAGTGACGCTTTGGGAACAAGAGATGTTTTTGTTTTAACTTCCCCAAGTTTGCTTTCTGATTAATTGAGTATAAAGATTGAAAATTTGGGCGTTGCTAATTGACAGTATGAATGTTTCGCGCACTCGTAGCGAAGAACAATTCATCCTCGTTTAGCAACGCCTAATTTTTTAAGTGATGATGTAAACTGGAATTGAGGCTGATTATTTTTACTTATTCGCACTAAGTAGATGAGCATAAATAAACGCGGAGTGAATGTAGTAAGGGCTACCCTACGGGAAAGCTCCGCTAACAGCCCTTAAAATGGTTGATATGAGCGGTAAACCGCTCACTACGAATCAAAAATGTTAACTCGTTGCTTGATGGCACTGCTACTCTTAACCAATGTCGGCTGCTCAAGCTTGTACAGAGCGGATGTATCGAGTTTATACATTCAGAATAAGTCAAATAGGTTCGCGCCGATCGCCTCCAACCCAAAAACCGTAAAAAACAAAAATATGGCTTTTGATTTAAAATCCTACCAATGGAAAAACCGCCTTTTGCTAGTGTTTGCACCTGACGAAAATAATCCCGCTTACCAAAAGCAAATGCAGTTATTTCAGACCCAACAAGCTGATTTTTCTGAGCGAGATTTACTATTGGTGGAGATATTGACAGAAGGTACAAGTCGTGCATCTGGGAAGGCGATTGATGAAGCAGATGTTACGAAAGTGCGATCGCGTTTTCAAGTTTCCCCCGAAGATTTTCGAGTCATCTTAGTAGGTAAAGATGGTACCCAAAAGCGCAGCGACTCCAAACCCGTCGAGGCAAAGGTAATTTTTAACGAGATAGATGCAATGCCGATGCGTCAGCAGGAAATGCAAAAATAAAGTAGAAGATAAATGTCCAAGTATGACAACATATATGCAATTGTCCGCCAAATACCAACAGGTAGAGTGGCAACTTACGGACAAATAGCAGATTTAGCTCACTTGTACGGAAAAGCGCGTTTAGTCGGATATGCTCTCTATCAAGTTGATATTAGTTTATCAGATATACCTTGGCATCGAGTGATTAATGCCAAAGGCGAGATATCCCACTCAATGCAGCGAAACGGCACAGATTACAAACAGCGATCGCTTCTGGAAGAAGAAGGAATAAAATTTAACCCTCAAGGGAAAATCAATTTGCGTGAGTATCTCTGGCAACCTGAAGATAAATTCGTAGTGAGCGATTTCTCGCTCAATTTCAAGGACGCGCATTCCTGACGCGCGAACTTTCACAACCCATCAACAAAAATTGTAATAAACATCTGGGAAAATGAATTATGCATCACCCCAAACCCAAGGTAAGAGACAATTCATGAATTGTCTCTACATAATTTCTGGAGATGTCTAATAGTTAAAAATTAGTCGCACACTACTCCCCTCAACGGTAGGATGGAAAAAGCAGAGCGAGCATTATCCAGCCGCAAATGTGCTGAGTAATACTTAATACACACAAAATAATATTTAACAATAAATATCTATGGATTCGACAGTTCCCCCTAAAAGTCGCAAGTTGCCAACCCAAGCAATAGGTGCGAAGATTTTCCACTCTTGTAATATCATTAGTTTGTTTATCATGCTCACTAGTGGGCTACAAATTTACAACGCTAACCCTGTTTTTGGCGGACGTGCAGGTTTACACATTCCCCCTCTATTTACTTTAGGAGGTTGGCTTGCCGGAGGCAGACATTGGCATTTTGCGGGAATGTGGTTATTTTCGCTGAATCTATTGTGGTATGGAATTTATGTTTTAATTACCCGACGCTGGCGACATCGGTTTGTAAATATAAATGATATCAAAGCATTACAAAAAACTCAAAACTCCAAACGTTTAAGTTATGCTTGGCATCGCATCGTTTATACAGCTATTATTCCCATCCTACTGCTGGCTTTATTCACAGGAATAGGCATGTATAAACCTGCTCAATTTTCCTGGATTGTTGATATGTTTGGCAGTTGGGAAGCATTAAGAATTGTTCACTTTTCTTCAGTACCAAGCGTTATCCTGTTTGTATTAATTCACTGGCAGTTAGGGCGCAAAGCTGGAGGGGAAGAGTTGACTGAATCGATGTTTTGGTAGTGTTGAAGGGAGAAAAAGACTATTTACACACAAATAACAAATAACTAATTTTATGAATTTAATTCGCGTACCTCGTTCTCAATTAACACGCCGGAGATTTTTACAATTTTCCGGCATTTCTGGCATGGGTTTTCTTCTTAGTGGTTGCGGCGCACCGATACTTGAAGATGTTGTGGGTAAACTTTCTGAACCGTTAAATCAGAAGGTTGAAACATTATTATTTAATCCCCAAAAGCCTGTACCTGAATTCTCCAAGAGTGAGATTAAACCAGAAGAGTTGATAATTAATACTTTCAAAGATACTCCAATTATTGACCAAGCAAAATATCGCTTAATTGTTGATGGTGAGGTCAACAATCCTCTCAGCTTGAGTATGGCAGATATTCAGGCTTTGCCGCTGACTTCAATGATTATTCGTCATATTTGTGTTGAAGGTTGGGCAGCGATCGTGCAATGGGGTGGTATACGTTTGCGGGAAATTGTTGCCCTTGCCCAACCGAAAGGAAATGTCAAATTTGCTTACTTTAAATCTGCTGATGGTTATTACGAAAGTTGGGATATTGCTTCAGTATTGCATCCCCAGACTTTGTTAGCTTATCAGAAAAATGGCGAACCTTTGCCAGTTGATAATGGTGCCCCCTTGCGTTTAGCTTCGCCAATTAAACTTGGTTATAAGCAGAGTAAGTGGGTGACTCGGGTTACTTTGGTTAGTTATTTGTCACCGATGAAGGGTTACTGGGAAGACCAGGGTTATGAATGGTATGCAGGGCTGTAAAAAGTTCTGTTAGTTTTTGTGTTTTTTTGTTTGAAATAATATGAACTTTTTTGATAAATTGAGTCAGGCGATCGCCCAAAATCAAAGCTTACTATTTGTCGGGCTTGATCCCAATCCAGAGATGATGCCTGCTTGCTACGCTTCTAGTGATATCATCTCTAGTTTGTGGGATTGGTTGCAATTCATTATTGCCGAAACAGCCGAACAAGTTTGCGTTTATAAACCGACACTCGGCTTTTATCAAGCTTTGGGTATTCCTGGTTTAGAATTGCTGCAAAAAACTTTAGCATCTATCCCGGCTCACATTCCAGTTATTTTAGATGCCAAACACAGTGATTTAAATACCAGCACAATTTTCGCCCGCACTGTGTTTAGTAAATTGAATGTGGATGCAATCACTCTCAGTCCCTATGCCGGACAAGATAATGTCGCACCGTTTTTGGTTTATCCTGGGAAAGCGGTATTTGTTTTATGTTGTACTTCTAATTCAGCCGCCGAACCTTTACAGCAATTTCCGACAGCGGAAACACCCTTTTATTTACAAGTAGTAAAAGAATCAAAAAATTGGGGTACTCCAGAACAATTAGGTTTAGAAGTGGGAACAACAAAGCCTGATATTTTTGCCCGCATTCGAGCAGATGCGCCGGAACGAATTATCATGGCTCGTAGTATCTGGGCAGAAGGTGGCAATCTTAATCAAGTTTTAGCGGCTGGTTTGAATACTAATGGTGAAGGTTTGCTGATTCCGGTTCCTCAAGATATGTTGAGTTCAACAGAATTATCTGAAGAAGTTCAGTCTTTAAATGCCCAAATTAATCAAGTAAAAACTGAAATTATCCAAGATGTTTCTAGCTGTTCTCTATGGTTGCCAGATGTTTGTTTTTTGGATCAACATCCGCAACAAGATTTAATTTTGCAACTTTATGATATTGGCTGCATTATATTTGGCAACTATGTCCAAGCATCGGGAGCCACATTTCCTTATTACATCGATTTACGCAAAATAATTTCTAATCCGCAAGTTTTTAATCAAGTTCTTATTGCTTATGAAGAAATTTTGGTCAAGCTAAATTTTGATAGGTTAGCAGGTATTCCCTACGGTTCTTTGCCTACTGCTACTGGTTTATCTTTACGTCTTCAATGTCCGATGATTTTTCCTCGTAAAGAAGTGAAAGCACACGGAACCCGCAGGGTAATTGAGGGTGATTTTCATCCTGGGGAAACAGTTGCGGTAGTTGATGATATTCTCATCAGCGGTAAAAGTGTTATGGAAGGGGCAGAAAAGTTGAAATCGGCAGGATTAAATGTGAATGATATTGTAGTTTTTATCGACCATGAACATGGCGTAAAAGACAGATTACGAGAAAATGGTTATCAAGGTCATGCGGTTTTAACTATTTCCGAAATTACACAAACGCTGTATCAGGCTGGACGGATAAATGATGAGCAATTTTCAGCTTTGAAAGAAGCCGATTAGATTTGTTGCTTCACCAGCATCATACCGCCGTCACCCTAGAAGGGTGCGGCTACACAAACAAAGTCCGCCTGCGCGGACTAGAAAAATTTAGCGTTTTGAAGCCTGCGTGTGCCTGCTTTGTATTTGAGCCAGCGGCTTCCAGCCTGAAGGCGAAGCTACAAAATCAATGATTTCCTAACCCGCGTAGGCGGGTTTTGTCCGTGTAGCCCCAGGCTTCCAGCCTGAGGGCGCAAAATGTGAGCAAACTCAATAATTATCTGTGCTTTTATATCCTAAAATTTGTAGGATGGGCAATGCTCACCCTAAATCTGCTAATTTGAAATTAATTATGACTGTTTCACTCAATCAATTACTTAAATGGTTAGTTATAACGCTGATATTTCCTTCAGTTTTTCTCAATGGTTGGCTAGTATTTCGAGTTTTTCAATATTTTCAACCTTTGGTGACAACTTTTGTTTTGGCAATTTTGCTAGCATTCATTTTGAATTACCCTGTTTCAATTCTTGAGGAACGTGGAGTTAAGCGTAGCTATGCCATCGGATTAGTTTTTTTATTTACTATTATAATTTTAGCTGCTTTGGGTCTTATTTTGGTTCCCATTGTATTAGAGCAGTTTCATGAAATGCTTAAACAGCTTCCGCAATGGATTGATTCTAATAAGCAAAAACTTTATATTTTAAATGATTGGGCTATAAATCACAGTTTAAAAGTAAATTTTAGTCAAATATTTACGCAAATAACACACCGATTGCCTAACGAGTTGGAGTTTCTCGGAGACAAAATTTTTAGCGCAATTTTAGATGCTATTGATAGTATTTCTGAAGCAATAATTACAATAGTGCTAACTTTTTATCTTTTAGCTGATGGCAAGAGAATATGGGATGGGATATTTAAAAAGTTACCTTGGAGTTTTGGTCAGAAGGTAAGGCAGTCGATTCATAAAAATTTTCAAAATTATTTGATTGGTCAGGTAGCTTTGGCTTTGTTGATGGGAGTTTCACTGACAATAGTGTTTTTGCTTTTCAAAGTTCCCTTTGCTTTACTCTTTGGTTTGGGAGTAGGAATTTTGAGTTTAATTCCTTTTGGTGATGTAGTAAGTCTTGCGGTTGTAACTTTAATAATAGCGTCACATGATTTTTGGTTAGCAGCGAAGGTTTTAGCTGCATCTGTTGTAATTGACCAGTTAATTGACCAGGCGATCGCTCCCCGTCTTTTAGGTAGTTTCACAGGACTTAGACCAATCTGGGTGTTAGTTTCTTTGCTGGTAGGAACTTATATCGGTGGGTTGTTGGGATTGCTGATTGCTGTACCTGTAGCTGGTTTTATTAAAGATGCAGCAGATAATTTTGTTTCTATATCTGATTATTCAGATAATGTTGATCGTAAGGAAAAATCACCTGAAATGTTAGTGAATGAGTAAATGCTGGGGGTACTTGCATTATTGCCACAGTTATATCTTAGAGGGTGTTTATAAATAAAATATTATGTAGGGTTCGGCTTATTGCAGTGTGGATATTCCTCCTGCAATATTGCCGTTGTGTTACGGCTATTAAGCCGTAACGCACCGATTAAAATGGTGCGTTAAAGCGAAGCGTAACGCACCCTACTACTATAGTTATGTCTGAGTTGTGAAAAATCAATTTAGAATGAACGAACCGCATTCGGCTTTGCCGTTGCCGAAGGCTAGACGCAAAGGACACGAAGAGAAGAAAGAAAAAAGTTTTATGAATCATTTAGGATTGCTATATAAACGCATACTGAAAAGGGAACTATGATAGTAGTTCCTCTAATGTGGTGCAAATCCGATTATGGATATTAATAATTTATTGATTTGGATAGTTTGTTTATCATGCGTTACTACCACGATTTATGCTGTTCGTACTTCTTTTCATCACAATCGTGGCTGGATTTTTGTTTCTACATTTATCTTTGTTGTGACAGCAGTCACATCTTATCTAATTCCCAATTTAGGTGGTTTGGTTGGGGGATGCTTTTGGCTGATTTTCATACTCATACCCAATCTTGTCAACAGAAAAGTTAATCAACTCGTTGCTCAACAACGTTACCATCAAGCCAGCAAATTAGCTCAATTTGTGTCTTGGTTGCATCCTGCGGATGGTTTACGGGAAAAACCGGAAATGTTACGCGCTTTGGATTTAGGTCAGCAAGGAGCGATCGCTGAAGCTATTTCCATTTTAAACCGTTACAAAACGACGGATACACCAACTGGTCGATCTGCCATTGTTACACTTTACCAAATCGATGCTCGTTGGGAAGAAATGCTGGTATGGATACAAGAAAATCTATCTGAAGCAAGATTGCAGAAAGATAGCGAAATGCTGCTTTACTATTTGCGATCGCTTGGCGAAACTGGCGATTTAAATAGTTTACTGCACGCATGGGAGTATTATGAACGCAGCATCGAGCAAATACCTAACTTAATCACGCGCAATTTAGCACGTATGTTTGTGTTAGCGTTTTGCGGTAAAATAGAACAGGTAAAAACATTAATTAATGGTTCACTAAGAATTTATTCGCCAACAATTCAAGTATTTTGGCTAGCAACAGCTAATCTTGCAGCAGGAAATGAATCATTAGGTAGAGAACAGTTATTAAGTATCCGTGACAGCAATGATATTCGCTTTCATGGTGCGATTGAAAGACGTTTATCTCAACCTGTAGTTGAAGCTGAAACAATATTAACTGATAAATCCAAACAAATTTTATCTCGAATCAGTGCTGAATTATTGCAAGAAGCTAAATACAGCGGCAAAGCTGACTTAACGCAACCTAAACCAAATGCGACTTACTTTATTATCGGGTTGAATTTATTTGCTTTTGCCTTAGAAATTCAATTTGGTGGTAGCACTAATTTCTTGACTTTGTACCGTTTAGGTGCATTAGTACCAACAGAAGTTATCAAGGGAGATTGGTGGCGTTTATTTACTGCTGCCTTTTTGCACTTTGGTTTTTTGCATTTATTAATGAATATGTTTGGTCTTTATGTCTTTGGTCGTTTAGTAGAATTTAATTTAGGAATAGCACGATATTTAATATTGTACCTCACCACTGGTTTAGGCTCAATGCTAGCCGTTACTTGGATGTCAGTAATGGGATATTCTAAAACTCAATTTGTGGTTGGTGCATCTGGATGTGTGATGGGTTTAGTTGGTGCTTTTGCCGCTATCTTGTTCTACGACTGGCTAAGACATAAAACGCGAATCGCATCTAAGAATTTGCGGGGAATTTTATTACTAATTCTGCTACAAGCAATCTTCGATCTGACAACTCCACAAATCAGCTTTGTTGGACATACTTCCGGGGTAATTATTGGCTTTGTGGTAGGGTTTTTGTTGAAAGTTATTGGGAAGTAAAATTTAGCGTTGCTAAATATTAGTATAAAATCCCTAATTTATCGTAGAGACGTTCCAATGGAACGTCTCTACAACCTTTTCCAATATTCAGCAACTCGCTTTTGCCACTGTTGCCAGTAATTATTCATTGCTTCTGAATCAAACCAAAATACCTCAGCCGGCATCTCTGGAATCGCTACCACCAATAAAGCATGATTTAACTTAATATCATAATCTCGATAATAATCGTTTACGGCTCCCATATACGCCACAAGTTGCAGTGGATACTCATATAAACGCTCAATTGAATTTTTCGGTTTATCTGCTGTTTTCCACTCGCAAATGCAGGGAATGCCTTTATAACTAGCAACACAATCAACTTTTCCTGAATAGCTCAAATCGTAGTGAAAAACTGAGCCTTCAATCAGCTTCACTGTGTCAATTTCTTTCAAAATCGGTTTGATACTTTCCCAATAAGGAAGACTTCCTTCCGGACAAATAGGATTTTCACCAAGTAAATAGCGCTCAATTTGTTTGTGGGTTTGAGTTCCCCGACGACTTGCGGTTGTAGAAATGCGGGTAGCTTCTTCTGTACCTACACGCGCTTTCCAGTTGAATAGTCTGTCACGTTCTTCTTTTGGTTTCGTGGCATTAAGTATAGTTGTCACACTCGGAAAGCGACTACCTTTTGCATCTACATAATATTGTTTACCATTTTCCCGGACGGATTTGGCATTTATACGGGGTAGCAGTTCGGTATCAAATGGCATCAGTTGAATTTGATTTTCAGAATAAATTACTTTTTTATGCCTTAAGGCTTACCTCTAATACCAGAGGTAATATTCACCCATGTTAACTAAAGTTGTAAACGAAATCACTTTTTCTTGTTCTTGTGCGTTCTTGCCCTTTTCCTAAATAACTGCAAGAGGTATATGTACACTAACTTCATCTTAATATTTCTCAATATTTTGTTGCTTTTTTGCATTATTGGCAACAAGTATAAATTATACATAAAAATAATAATATCTTATCTATTTGTTTTACTTAACATTAGAAGAGAACATCTTGACAAAGCCAGTATATTAAAATACAGTTATTAGCTAACACACAGCTTATAATTACAGCAAAGAAAAAGAACTTGTTTGTAGACTAAAGACAAGTAATAAAAAAGAATTTGGATAAAACAAATGAACAGCAAAATTATTGCAGCCTTGGCAATCATCGCAAGTGTTACAACCTTGGGAAGTTCAGTTTACGCCCAATCACCACCAAACACGCGACAATATACGTTAACTGGTGGTTCTCTCAGCGGAATTAATAATAGAACAGCACAGGACGACTACGCCAAATTTTTTGCACCAAGCAATTCTGCAAACGCTCGTGGCAATAATAGTAGAGAAACAATTGTACCTACAGGTGTTTTGCAAATCGGCGATGGTGTCCAACTAAGGAGAGCTGACGAACCTCTAACACTGCCAGACACTCCGATTATTCTGCAACCGGCTCAGTCTGATAATGAGATTAATGATGGGGTGCAAGTACAGCTTGTTGGTCAATAGCATTGATTTTAAGCACAAAGCGTGCTTACTACGGCTTTTTCTCAATCGCTGCGGTTAGGGAAGTGATTTAGTCGGTGTAGAATCAAATAGCCCCTCTGCCTTGCGTAGTTGAAAAGCAACTCAAAGACAGAGGGGACTTTATTTATAGGCGATACTCCGTTCGCGCAGCGTTCCGCAGGAAAGGAGTCGCTCCGCGATCGCCTAGATCGCAGCAAAGATAAATTGGCAAAAATGTCAAGAAAGTAAACACTTTGCAGTAAAATTATTCCTTTAGATAGAGGAGGGCAAAAAAGATGACTCGTGCGATCATCGTGCGCCACGGTCAAAGCACATATAACACAGAAAAACGTGTCCAAGGTCGCATAGATGCGTCCACCATCACCGAAAAAGGTCGTAATGATGCCAGTTTAGTCGGCAAAGCCCTCAGTAATATTCAATTTAATGCAATTTACAGCAGTCCTTTACAACGAGCGAAAGAGACAGCAGATATTATCCAAAGTGAATTGACAATTCATTCTAGAGAATCTATTGTTGGGCAAACTTCTCATAAATTGCTGGAAATTGACCTTCCTTTGTGGGAAAAAATGCTCACTGCTGATGTCAAGCAGAAATTTGCCGACGACTACCGCACCTGGAAACAACGTCCTCACGAACTGCGGATGCTAGTTCCAGAAACTGAGGGAACAAGAGAACATTTCCCAGTTTTAGCTTTATACGAACAAGCGCGGCAGTTTTGGCAAGAAATTTTGTCTCGCCATCAAGGACAAACGATTTTGATTGTCGGGCATAACGGTATTAATCGAGCGTTAATCAGCACAGCGCTGTCGATATCTCCATCTCGCTACCATTCCATACAGCAATCTAACTGTGGCATCAGCGTTTTGAATTTCTCTGGGGGATTAGGAGAACCTGTTCAACTAGAATCGATGAATCAGACGCAACATTTAGGCGAAACTCTGCCTTCGTTGCGACCGAATCATCAAGGAATAAGATTATTGCTAGTGCGTCACGGTGAAACTGAATGGAATCGCCAAGGTAGATTTCAAGGACAAATTGATATCCCCCTAAACGATAATGGTAGGCTTCAGGCACAAAAAGCCGGCGAATTTCTAAAACTTGTAGCAATTGATTTTGCCGTTAGTAGTTCAATGCTGCGTCCAAAAGAAACAGCGGAGATTATTTTACAGCATCACAAAAGTGTAAAGTTGGATTTAGTTGATGGTTTAAGAGAAATTAGTCACGGACTTTGGGAAGGAAAATTTGAAAAAGAAATAGAGCAAGAATATCCGGGAGAATTGGAACGTTGGCGAACAATTCCCGACAAAGTACAAATGCCCGAAGGGGAAAATCTGCAACAAGTGTGCGATCGCAGTATTGTTGCTTGGCAATTCATAGTTGAAACAGCAATCTCAAATCAACTTCAAACCGGCTTAGTAGTCGCTCACGACGCTACAAATAAAACCTTGCTTTGTCATATTCTCGGTTTACCATCAGAAAATTTCTGGAATTTCCGTCAAGGAAATGGCGCAATCAGCGTTATCGATTACCCTTCCGAACTGAATGGTTTACCAGTACTGCAAGCAATGAATATCACCACTCACTTAGGTGGAGGCGTACTCGATAAAACCGCAGCCGGCGCACTGTAAAAAAAGTGAGGAGTGAGGAGTTATGAGTGAGGAATAAAGTTAGGACGAAGAAGCAAAAAGTAAATAACTTCGCTTTTCTTAACTTTTAACTCCGCGCCTCCTAACTCCTAACTTCTAACTCCTAACTCAAAATTTTTATGACTGAACTGCTGCAACAAGTACGAATTATCGACCCAGTTTCTGAAACTGACCAAATAGCTGATGTGTTGATTGCTGATGGTTATATCAGTTCCGTCGCAGAAACTATTTCTGATATTAGTGCCGATACTCAAATCAGAGATTGTCGGGGATTAATTTTAGGATCTGGGTTGGTAGATTTATATAGTCACTCCGGCGAACCTGGTTTTGAAGAACGGGAAACTATTACCTCTTTGTTGCAAGCTGCTGCTGCTGGCGGCTTTACAAGAATTAGCATTTTACCCGATACATCTCCACCGATTGATAATCCAAGTATGGTAGCGCACTTGTTGCACATGGGGAGAGGGGGAGTGGGGGACAGGGGGAGTGGGGGAGTGGGGGACAAGGAGACAAGGAGACAAGGGGACAAGGAGACAAGGAGACAAGGAGACAAGGAGACAATTCTTTCTCCCCATCCCCCCATCCCCCCATCCCCCCCTCTCCCCCTCCCCCTCCTCCACCTCTGGGGTGCTATCACTCAAGATGTTGCAGGAAAGCAGATGACCGAGTTGGCAGAATTGGCGGCTTCTGGGGTGGTTGGTTTTGCTGATGGCGTAACTATTGAAAATTTGGGGCTGGTGCGTCGAGTGTTGGAATATCTCCAACATGCAGGGAAACCGATCGCCTTTTGGTGTTGCGATCGCCTTCTTATGTCCAATGGAGTTATGCGCGAAGGACAAGACTCTATTCGCTTAGGTTTACCAGGAAATCCCGCTATCTCTGAAACTGCCGCGATCGCTTCTTTGTTAGAATTAGTCGCCGCTATCGGTACCCCTGTCCATATTATGCGCGTTTCCACCGCCCGCAGTGTCGAACTTATCGCCAATGCAAAATCTCAGGGTTTACCCGTCACCGCCAGCACTACTTGGATGCACCTTTTACTTGACACTAAGGTAATTAAGAGTTACAATACCAGCCTGCGTTTAGAACCACCTTTAGGCAATCCCAGCGATTTAAGGGCTTTGCGTGCAGGTGTGCGGATGGGAATTATAGATGCGATCGCTATTGACCATACACCGCATACTTATGAAGAAAAAGTGCAAGCGTTTGCAGAAGCTTTACCAGGGGCAATTGGTTTAGAGTTAGCATTACCGCTGTTGTGGCATTATTTGGTAGAAAGCGGTGAATTTACAGCTTTGGAATTATGGAAAGCTTTGAGTAATCGTCCTGCGGAGTGTTTGGGACAGAAAATGAGTGCGATCGTCAAAAGTGAAAAGGCAGAATTGACTTTATTTAACCCCCAAGAAAGCTGGAAAGTCAACAGCGAAAATCTCTACACTTTATCTTGTAATACACCTTGGTTAGGACAACAGTTAACAGGTCGTGTCGTGCAAACTTGGTGTTAAATATGAATTAAAGCACCAAAAATAAAATTACAAAATGACAATTAACGCTCGTAATTTCTCCCTAGAAGATGTTCAACGTCTTTTCGGCTTTCAAGAAGAATATAGCGAGTCATTTACTCCAGTTTTGTCATTAGAACCTTTGACAGAATTGGAACAACAGGAACTTGTACAAATACGGGATGATTTTGATAGATATTTAACAACGGGCAAAGTTTCCAAAGGGCAAGTAAAGTTTCTTGTAGTTGCTCCTTTAATGCGTTTAGCGGGATTTTATCGCTATCCTATCCAGATTACTTTAGAAGAAGATATAGCAGATATCAATATAGAAGATGAAGATACAAAAATTACTGGTAGGATGGATATTCTAGCTGTTAGTAAAGCTAAACGCATAACAGCTAATGCATCTTTTTGGATATTGGTAATTGAATCTAGAAATAGTAGCGTTGCCCCAATAGAGGGTTTGCCGCAATTGCTAACATACGCCTATAAAAGTTTACAGTATCAAACTTCGGTTTGGGGATTAGTGACAAACGGACAATATTATCAGTTTGTGTATATCAAACACGATGCTCTAATTTATCAGCTAATGCCAGTGTTGAACTTTATGGAATCTCAACGTGCAATTGATTTGCTACAAGCTTTGAAAGCAATTTCTCAGTTATAGCGTGATGTGCAACTTATTCTCGGAACCCCACTTCCATTCCTCTCCCCCGCAGGGAGAGAGGCTTTGATTTTTACTTTCCTTCCCTGGTAGGGAAGAGGTTGGGGGTTAGGTTTGAGAGAAAGTCGCATACGGCATGTTATAGCAATAAAATATAACTTCTGAGGAAGAATTACATTATGGAAACAGATACAGATATAAGAGTGAAAGTGACCGCAGAAGGTCAATTAGAACTTCCAGCAGAAATGCAGGCAAAACTGAGTCCTGGCGATGAATATATGGTATCAATAACAGAAGCAGAAATTGTGCTGAAAAAAATCCACAAACCGAGTGTAAACCTAGATGAATTTCTCCAACGCCTTGATGAATTGGAACCAGACCCTAATCAACCTTCTTTAGAAGAAATTAGTTAAATTGTCAAGGAAGTGCGACGGGAAAGACGTTCTAAAGCATGAGGATTGTATTAGATGTCAATAACGCACCCTACGAAACTGACAAATCTTGTGCGTTGCAGCCTAACCCACCCTGCAATAAATTGATTGCTCATAGCTCAAGTCTACTAAAGTAGACTAGATATGCTTTTCAGTCTACTTTAGTAGACTTATGCTGTTAGCTTGGGAATTGATTCCCAAGCGAGAGGAAAACGAACGGACAAGATTTTGAAGAGTTTTGTCAGTCAACCACGGTAACAATTCCAATAAGCTTTGATATTAACTTTTTATTCATGTCGCGTAAACAGCGTTTTTGAAGTTGGGTAAAACTCTGGATGAATGCGCTGCAAAGTATCGAGGATTCTGTAAAAAATATCGCCCTAAAGCCAAGCCAGAAAATCGCAACTACTGGAGAAGCAAGTTATTAGCAGGGTTGAAGGCTAAAAAAAAGGCGAAGAAATCCTCTCCAGGGCAAATGAGACTACCTTGGGATGAGTGGGAAGCAACGAACCAAGAGATAGAAAATAAGGTCTTTTGCTATTCTCTCAACTTCTTGTAGCTCTCGTTGGCTTTTTGCTTCAATAGTGACTTCTTTAACTTTATCTCCAACTTTCATATTAATTTTCATCGGCTTGTCACCCAAGCGATCGCCCAAAAAACCTAAAAAGCTTTTGACATTCTTCATGCTTACTTCAGCACTCCGATTAAAGTGGCAAACCCTTTACTTCCCGCTTCCGGGTTCAAATCTTCCGTGCGATCTGCCTTCTCTACCTCATCCAAATCCCGGATTTACCGTAGCAGCTTGTTCGCTATTTTTTAACGTCTCTCATCATCTAACTCTGGATCTGATACGGCAAAGGTGAATTTAATAATTCTATCGCCTGTCATTTTAACCTTTAAAGTCGCGTCATCTACATGGTAATAGATTACACTTTCAGATTTGACGTTCCGTCAGAAAAAAGATAGCCCAAAAGCGATCGCGTGTCGATTGAATTTATACCAACGCCAAAAATCTCCCTCGCGATTGCATCGACTGACAATGCGATTGTATCGAGTGACAATGGGATTGCATCGAGTGACAATGCGATTGTATCGAGTGACAATGCGATTGTATCGAGTGACAATGCGATTGTATCGAGTGACAATGC